>CAJWBY010000022.1 GCA_913020705.1 uncultured Colwellia sp. | reverse complement strand
ATGTGTATTTTATGTGTGGCTATACCGTTTGTGCTAGTAACAATTGCACCTAGGTTTATTACAGCAGCAGAAGTTAATCTTTTCTTTCTTTTAGAAACTATAATTGGTCCTATTTGGGTATGGCTAGTAATAAAAGAACAGCCAAGTTTAGAAACCATTCAAGGAGGCATAGTTATAATTGCAGCGATAGCTATTCATTCTTTTATGAGCCTTAAAAAAAATGAATTAATTGATACCGCACTTCAATTGTTTTATCAATTCGGTATACATGCCGTAGGTATAAATGAAATTCTGACAGAATCAGGTATTGCTAAAAAAACACTTTATAACCATTTCAAAAGTAAAGATGACCTAATCATTGCAGCGATTATGAAAAGGGATAATAACTTCACGACATGGTTTAAAAATAAATTAGCTGAAGCACCTGCGGGTGAAATTGCGCTTTTAAATGTTTTTCATGGATTAGATCATTGGTTTAAATCTGAAGTAATTCCGTTAGGCGAATTTAGAGGCTGTTTTTTTCTTAATGCGAGTGCTGAGTATAAAGGAATAAATGCAGATATATACGAACAGTGTAAAAATCATAAGCTACAAATTAGAGCGTTAATATATGAACATGTAAAAGTTATATGTTCTTCAAGCCTTGATGCAAATGAATTAACTAACACGCTTTGTATATTAAAAGAAGGCTGTATAAGTACCGCATTTGTTCAGCATGATTTGAATTCCGCTAAAACAATGATACCTGTTATAACCAATCTTTTCGAACAGTATAGAGATCAATAAAATATTTAATGCGATTAATAATCAATTTTTTTGAAAAGGGAAAACGCTTAATTCAACGTTGATGCGTTGGTCTTTGTTGCTTAAAACACCGAAGTAAACATCTGTTTTTTTAATAATGTAGAAGTTAAAAAGCCTATTACTTTCGTAACAGGCTTTCTTAATCTTGTGATGAATCGTAATTGAAATTCACTTAATAATACTGAGTTAAATTAATATATTAATTTAACTCAGTTCATCATGCACTATGCTCATCAGCCGCATAACAATCGTTAGTATAAAATGCCGCATAAGCAAGCGTAAACAGAGTGCAAAGCAATGCTAATACAACATATGTTGCATTAAAAACAATATGCCCTGAAGACATAATTGAATTTAAAGCGAAGTACCAAAAGACAACGGATAATGGTGCAAAAATAATAGTTTTAAATAAATTATCATTTTTAATGAATTTTTCAGTTTCGCCCTCATAAAGTTCATTTGTATAATAAGCGGCATAGGCAAGCGTACTGAGGGTAAAATACAAGGCCATTAATACATAAATAACTTTAAATAAAGCAACCCCCGAAGACATCAAAAAACTCTCAGCAAACAACACTAATAAAATAGCGGTTGGTGCGCAAAACAAAGCTCTAAATAAGTTTTCATTTTCTATTCCATCATTACTTTTAATCTCACTCATTCAACTTCCCCTACTAATTAAAATACGAATTATTATTATTAAATTGATTCTATCAATTATTATAGTTTTTTATTTAACCACTATTAGACGTTATTTAATACTAAAACTATCGTTTTTTTAAAGTGTTAGCAGATCCTCAAACATTGTATGGTGATAATTTGTATTAATAATCTCTTAATTAAGTAGATAGGATTAAAAATAACTTTTGAACTTATCCCAAATACCTAATGATTCATTTGGGAATAAATCTATACCTAACCAAGATTTTAATAGATAAATAAGTACAAAAAGACAACCAACTAAAATTAAACCAAAAACAAATATAGCTAATAGAAACATAGTAAAAGCAATAAATCGTTCCGCAGGTAACAGTCCTCTCCTGTTCACACCTACAAGGAAAACAACATAGAAGCTCCAAGGCAGAAATGGCAACGCCAAAGTAGGTCTAAAATCTACATTGTGACTGCGCCAGTCTTGCGTGTTAATACTTTTTCTCAGGGCTTTCCGTTGTTGGTAGGTAAAGCTTTCAGCAACAGATTTTTCCATGCCACTTAAGAGCTGATTAACTTTTGAATTTTCATCTGATTTTTTAATACGAGCCATATTACCTCTATTGCCCATTTGGCTTTGTTAAATGAAAGATTCGTTGGCTTAATTACCGATAAATGTCATGAGTATGTGAAGACGTTTGTATTTAACATTCATTCAGCATTCAAATTAACGGGCCTAGTGTGACCCGTTTAATTGAAATATGACATGAGGATTAAACTCATTAACAAGGTAATATGAATTATAGATATTAATCACTACTTCGACATTATTGTTTAACCGAACTGTTGCCAAAATTATGCATCGCAAACTTTTCTATGGAATTATAAAGTTCACGGGGCAAAAATTTCAACCAAGCACAACCTAATGTCATAATCGTTCGGCTAGGTTCTTGAAAAACAATTCTAAAATTACAGAACATAGCTTGATGAATAAGCTTAAAAGCAGTCAGCTTACTTTCAGACTGTATAGCCCTTCTTGCTAAATACCTTAGTTGATATGCTTTTGCCAGACTATAAAACTGTTTGAAAAATTTAGGGTTTGAATCTTTGTTTAACATTACTGCATGTTGCCAACTTGCAAACTGCTTATCAACATCAGCAGATAATCCTGAATTGTTAACACGATAATAAGTTAATGGCTTTTTAATTCCTGCAAATTTCCAAGACGTCGTTAACGCTATTCGAGTCCATAGCTCAATATCTTCAGATTGTCTTAACGTCTCATCAAAGTACATTTTTCTATATTTATCTCTTTTAACACCGAAGTAGCCGATCTCTGATAATAAAGATCTTCTTATGACGGGTGAAGATCCATTTCCTACAGGATTACGGCAAAAGATATGCTGCGTTGTAATATCTTTAAGTTTTGGATATTGTCCAACGCCTAAAAGTACACCTTCTTCATTAATAAATAGTGACGAACTATAACTAACACCTACTTTAGGGTTAGCTGATAAATGTTGAATATGTTTCGCTAACTTATCCTTAGCCCAATAATCATCTGCATCAAGTAAAGCCACATACAAGCCTCTTGCAGCATCAATACCGGTATTACGCGCACCTGACAAACCTCTGTTTTTTTGATGAATAACCCTGATACGAGGGTCTGAAAATTTATTAACTTCATTTAACGTGTCATCAAGACAACCATCGTCAACTAGAATAAGTTCGAAATGATGATACGTTTGTTTAAGAACACTATTAATACTTTGTTCGATGTATTTTCCAACGTTATACATTGGGATGATAACCGATACTACTGGTACGGGATTAGCTTTCATTTGAGTTCTTCCTGTTTAATAAAGTACGTAAGTTAAAATTTAAAGGTTTAAAAACATTGATAAAATAAAGGGGGATTAAGCAAAGTAAACTGCTAAGGAAAATAGCCACGGCGAATTCCATTGGCTCCTTGGGCATTAAAGTAAAAAGTGTTACTAGAGAGATTAATAAACAAACTAATCGAGTAAATGTTTCATTGTGGTATTGCTCTGTTGCTCTTTGGAAACAACAAACGATATCAACAACTAAGTTAGGTAATGCAACTAAACATAATATTGTGATGATCGGTATAGCTGACAACCACTTTTCATCAAATAAAATGGGCACATAAATGGGAGCAATTAGCGCCTGAAAAACGAAGAGAAAACCAATAAATAAAGAAAGTGTAAAAATTTTTCTTTGTTGATCTAATAATTGCCCTGTTCGTTCTACTTTACATAGGTATGGATATAAAGCCGCAATATAAACTTGGCTAATTGATTGGCTTAATCCTACACCTGCATTTTTTGCGAAAGTGTAAAATCCGAAAAGTTCTGGGGTTAATAATTTGCCTGCAATAAAAGTGTCGGCATTAACGCGAATCCCCCTTAAAAATTCAGTGTTAAACAGTTTTCCTGAAGTTCTGAGCATTTGTTTTATTATTGTTTTATCAAAACCTACTCCGAAAGACTGAACAGGTGCAAATGAGAATAATAATAACCAGAATATTGAAAAGGCGATTTTACCTAATGCTACTGCAAAGATGTCAGCACCTAATAATGCGGCTACAGCAATAGAAACGTTTTCAATAATGACACAAACACCATTTCTGATACTGAACCAACGCATTTTATTTTCACGCTGTAATAAAAATATTTTTACGCTTACCCAAGGATAAAGTAGATAAATGATTGCCATTATCTTAAGTAATACAGCAATGTTTTCATTATCATAAAGTGAAGATAAAAAATCTGCAGAACTCCATTGCCCTATAGCAATCGTTAAGCAGATAGCCCATTGAATGAATATTCCACTTTTAGCAAAACTTTCTAACTGATGTTGCTTACAATTGATAATCTGGCTACCGACACCGGCACGAAGTAACAATGCAAATACATCATGAAATGCCAAGGCTAACATCGCTGTACCGTAAGATATTGGGGATAATTGTGCAGCTAATACGACAATAGTGAAATTCGAGATATTTTGGCAAAAAATTCAGCACTCAATAACCAAACAGCATTTGAAAGCAGCTCGATCACAGAATTGAATTGCATTTTTATAAAAGGTATCTGCTGCATTAGAACACTCAGAAATTATCATTGCTAAATAGATAACAAGATACCTTCAAGTTTCATTCCAATGTTGTATTTATTTTAATTGCTTGATTAGTATATACTTTTATTTTTTAAAGAAATGTAGCACTTAACGTTATTTGCAGGATGAAAATAATGTTAAATGCGTTTTGCAAATTAAGAATTTACTTATTCTACTGGCGTTGTTTGCCATTGTTGGATTTTTCGATATAGCGTGGATGGGCTAACACCTAATAAGCTTGCTGCTTTGACGATATTGTCTTGACACAATTCTATCGCTTGTTCTATGGCATGTTTTTCAACGTCTGCCAGAGTTGCTATGGACGACATTGATGATGGAGGTGATGTTGAGATAGTGCTTTGAACATTCTGTTGTTGTTCAGCATGTGAAGCCAAAATAGGTTGCTGAAGATTCATTGTTGAATCAATTTGTCTTGCTTGCTGACCCAGTTGTTGGGCAATAACTTTCTCTGATATTAATGGACCTTCAGACATGATAGTGGAACTATGAATAACATTTTGTAATTGTCGAACATTGCCCGGCCATGAATATGACTTAATTAAATTTTCTGCGTCCGTTGAAAATCCAGCAAGCACTTTTTCTTCAACTTCACAAAAATGACTGAGAAAATGCTCTGCCAACTTAACAATGTCATTACCGCGCTCATTTAAAGCAGGTAATGAGATGGAAATAACATTTAATCTGTAAAAGAGATCTTCTCGTAGTTTTTTCTCATCGATAGCAACTTGAGGTTCTCGATTCGTTGCACTAATAAAGCGAATATCTACTTTCTCTTCTTTACCGCTACCGACTTTTTGAAAACACCCTGTTTGAATAAAACGTAATAACTTAGCTTGCAAGCTAATATCCATCTCACCAATTTCATCTAGAAACAGACTACCACCATTTGCAAGTGTTGCCGCTCCATCTCTATTCGACACAGCACCAGAGAAAGCTCCTTTGATATGACCAAAAATTTCTGACTCCATCAGCTCTGATGGTATAGCTGCGCAGTTCAGCGCAATAAAAGGTCCATTTTTTCTTTTACTTAATCTATGTATCGCTTGTGCCGCCACTTCTTTACCCGAACCACTTGGTCCAGTAATAAAGACAGAAGCGCTGCTAGGAGCGCTCTGCTCAATACACGAATAAACAAACTGCATAGGAATAGAGTCACCAACAAAGCCTTCAAACTTAGCTTTATGGTATATCTGATATTGATCAATCGTTCTACGCATTAACGTGCGTTCAGCTAAAATATGTTGTAGCTGTAATGCTTGCTTTAATTTTACGATCAGCTCAAAATTATCCCAAGGTTTCTGAAGATATCCCCATATATGTCCACAATTAATAGCATTGAGTACCGTATCCATATTGTCACAGCTCGTTAAAACGATGCGGACCGTTTCAGGTGATATTTGAGCGACCTGCTCCAATAATTGATTGCCATCCATATTGGGCATATTTATATCAGACACAATCACATCAACATGAGAGCTTTCAATAATTTCAAGTGCTTCAAAACCACCAGAGGCAGTTAAAATAGTTGCATCGACTTTACTCGCAATACGATGAAGAGATCTCAATATAGCAGGTTCATCGTCTACAAATAGAATGATAGATTTATTCAAATTTTGCATCTTTTTCCTCAAAAATTAACGATGTAAATACAGTGAATTACAAATAAATAGCTTTAAAAATAGATCTTTATTGATAATTTTTCTTTGTATCTTTATATAAAATTTAATATAACGCGAAACTAATTACAAATGTAATTAAAATAATTTTTGAACTAAAATATAGTAATATCAATGATTTTTGTATAAATAACGGTTATAACTATAATAAGTGTGTTTCACACTGGTAAAAATAACAAGTACACAAACTATTAAGCGACTAATTAATTTCAGTCGAATACCCCATAAGGAACAATGATGTCAGAGAGTAGTACCAATGAATCTTTATACTCAGACATGACAGTATTATGTGTTGACGATGAAAGAGTTATTTTACGGACTTTACAAAGATTATTTCATCGTAAGCCTTATAATTTAATCATTGCTAGTAGTGCCAAAGACGCATTAGAGATCATAGAAAAAACCACAATTGATGTCATTGTTTCAGACATGAGAATGCCTGAAATGGATGGTGCAACACTTTTAGAGAAAGTCGCTACATCACATCCAGATACATATAGAATTGTATTGAGTGGTTTTGCCGATTTTGAATCAACAGTAGCAGCGATAAATTTAGGGAAAATTAATCGATTTATTAATAAACCTTGGGATAATGAAGACCTCATTCATGCTGTTGAAGATGGTTTAGAGAGAATTAGATTAAAAAAAGAAAACCATAACTTAAAGATAAACATTCTTTATAAAAATAAGTTACTCAAAAATTTAAATCTTGATTTAGAAGAAAAAATTACTCTGCGCACAAAGCAGATCAAGGCTTCTTTGTTAAGAAATGAACAAAATAATAAAGCCTGCGAAAAAATGTTATTTAATTTCATTGCTATAGATCCCTATCTGAGCGCGAGTTTCGCTAAACAAGTGAGTCAACTAGCAGGTCAATTAGCTAACCAACTTCATCTTGAAAAAGAAGCAATACGTGATATTCGTTTGGCAGGCTTTCTCAATGAAATAGGTATGCTAGGCTTAGACCCTACCCTTTGCAAAACACCTTATAATTTACTTCATTTTGAGCAAAGAAAACAATTTTTAACACAAGGAAATATTGCTCAACAAATACTTTCTCCGGCTCAGCGTTTAAATAACGTAAAGGCCATATTAACTCACCAATATTCTTCCCTTGAACGCATTGCCGAGAAAGAGAATGATGAAATATTATTAGCCTGTAAAATAATAATTATCGCAAGAGATTATTACCGATTTTCTAATGGGAAAATGGATGCCAAGGAAATGGAACCTAAGCAGGTATTTATTGAGTTAAATAAATCTAGAGGGTTAAAGTATGATGAAAAAATCCTTGATATCCTAATTGCCAAACCTGAATTGATTAAAGATAACATTACAGAAAAAGGTTTAAGTACCCTGCAACTTTTACCTGGGATGATGTTAAAGAATAGTTTATTTTCCACTACGCATTTACTAATATTAGCAGAAGGTCATGAATTTACTGAGCACTCAATTGATAAACTGATTGAGTACGAACAAAATCAAAAACATCACTTTACCGTTGTTGTTGAACAATCATCGTTATAACTGACTTAAGGAATTTAATATGCAAGGTTCTATATTTACTTCATTTTCAGAAATGGTTATTGATAAAATGGGCATGCCTGTTTGGAATGAATTATTAGAAAAAGTAAAGCCTAGTTCAGAAGGTGTTTATACTAATGGTATGCAATATGACGATGCTGAAATATTGGCCTACGTATCTGAATTATCAATAATAACGAAAATTGATGCACCAACATTAGTAAGAACCTTTGGTGAATATTTATTTATCCTTTTGTATAATAGTAGCCCAGCAAACGTTTCACATATTGACAACTTAAAAGACTTTTTAACGTGTATTGATGGTGTTATACATAAAGAAGTAAAACGTGTTTATCCTGATGCTTATTTACCTTCGTTTAAATATGATGAAACTCCCGATGGCGATTTGATAATGTTCTACAAATCAAAGCGTAAACTATGCCATCTTTCTGAAGGACTAATTACAGGTGCAGCTAATCATTTTAAGCAATCAATATCAATTAAGCACCCTGAGTGCATGCATGACGGCGCAGAAAAATGTAAATTAGTGATATCTTTCGAGGATTAATATGAGTGAACTAGATGCCTATAAAACAGCTTATGCTCGAGAGAAAAAGGCACGCCAGTTAGCCGAAAAGTTGCTAGAAGATAAAACACGAGAATTATACGATAATGTTTTAGACCTGCAAGGTGTGGTTTTAGAGTTAAAAACCACACAAGCGCAACTTATTCAGTCAGAAAAAATGGGCTCGCTAGGTCAACTCACAGCTGGTATTGCTCATGAAATTAATAACCCTCTATCTTATTCGTACAGTAATCTTTTTTGCTTATTAGAAAACATGAATGAATTTTTTACACTCGACAAAATGATTCAAGAACACGACCCCGATAAAGAGAGTGCTGAGAGTGTATTAGGTAAGTATCAAACTTTACGTAAAGATATTGATGCCGACTATTTAATATCTGATACACCTTCTTTACTCGTTGATACTATTGATGGTCTTAAACGTGTGAAAAAAATCGTCAGTAATTTAAAAAAGATTTCCTATAAAAGTAATGATACGTTAATCCCTTTTAATATTAATGAATGCATAAAAGACTGCATAAATTTATCTACTATAGAACTAAAATATAAAATAGATATAAAATTAGATTTATCTGAATGCGATGATATATTAGGGCAACAATTTGATTTAAATCAAGTATTTATAAATCTCTTTATGAATGCGGCATATGCTTGTGAAACCGATGGCGTGCTAACAATTCAGACGACACAAGTAAAAGACAACGTTATTATTTATGTTCAAGATAACGGTAAAGGTATAAGTGACGACAATATTTTAAAAATATTTGACCCCTTCTATACGACCAAACCTGTTGGTGAAGGTACGGGGTTAGGTTTACCTATTTCCCATGGGATAATAGAAAAACATAATGGTAAAATTGAGGTTTCCAGTGTTATTGATGTAGGAACATGTTTTAAAATAACCCTCCCCCTAGCAAACGCTTAATAAATTAAAAGATAAATCACTTGGTTGGTATTAAGTGATTTATTGTTCTTTAGTTAACTCACAGTTATGGAATAATTCAACCCTTGAGAGAATCAAAGTCATATGAGGTGAACACAAAGGTAGTTGCTTCTCTGTGTATATTCCTATCAACTCCAATTGAACTTATTCTGTTCATAATTTTAATATTGCTTTGCATTTTGCAACAGTACTTAACCATCAAATCATAAGCCGCTAATAAATAACAAAATAATAAATGGAACGCTCCTTGCTTGCTATTAATAAGAGTTACTAAATTAATAATATTCTTGGAGAGTTATTTTATGTTGTATTCAAAAAATATTAAGCGATACTTTTTCGCTTGCTTGATAAGTTTTCACGGAATAATAAATGCTGACCCGTTCGAAAGTTGCCCTTCAAACGCATTTTTAATGCAGGAATCAGTAGCACAACTTTATGGCGTAAATCTGGTTACAGGTGATTACTCATTATTATCCAGCGATTTAGGCACTACTGATAAAATCAATGCAATTGGTTTTAATTTTCATGACAATTACATTTATGGTTGGGGGTATCAATGGGGCACTTTAGTTCGCATTGGCGATGACTACCAAGCTACGTCCTTACCCCTAGAAAATAACCCTGGTGTAAATTTTTATGTTGGTGATATTGCTATCAGCGAAAACACTTATTATTTTTATAGAAAAGGTGTTGATCATGGTTTATATAAAGTTTCGCTCGATGAACAATCAAATGATCACCTCAAGGTTATTAAAGTAATTAACGGTCAAGATTTATCTATCAATATTTATGACTTCGCTTTTCATCCTGAAGATAAGTTTGCCTATACGGTAGATAGAAATGGTCAGTTGTATCAAATAAATGTGACGACCGGTGGCATTGTTGGCCTAGGAAACATTGGAGAGACAGGTACCTTTGGTGCTGTTTATTTCGATGTTGATGGTAATTTTTATATCAGCCGTAATAGTGATGGTCACGTCTTTATTATCGATATTGCTCAGCTAAACCCCACTGCTACATTTTTCGCCTATGGACCAAGTGCCTCTCAAAACGATGGTGCACGTTGTGCCGTTGCTCCTGTAATTGACGAATCAATTGCTGCTACAACAGATTATGGAGATGCCCCAGACAGTTATGGGACAACGCTGTTTAACAATGGTGCTAGGCATGGTGTTAGCGATATTTATTTGGGGAGCACTATAACTACTGAACATAATGCCAATGTTTACCCCAAGACAGATCAAGATGATGGTATCACTTTCTTAACCCCTTTATTATCGGGCAGCGATAGTCTTATTGAAGTTGCAGCAACAGGTGCTGGCTACCTCAATATCTGGGGAGACTGGAATCGTGACGGCATCTTTACGCCAGACGAAAAACTACTATCAGATAAATATATGGATAACACCACAGAAGTGTTGCTTGTCAATACGCCGATAAGTGCTTTAAATGGTTTTACTTGGACAAGAGCAAGATTCACTTCTATCACTTCAATCGTTGCCAGTGGTGGGGTTGCAGATGGTGAAGTGGAAGATTATAGAGTGCTGGTGACAAATGCCGGGAATAGTCAAATTCAAGACACTCCCTACTACGTAGCTTTTGAAGACAGCTGGCCTGTAAAAGGTGATTACGATATGAATGATGTTGTTATACTACAAAATTCTTCATTATTATTAACAGATTCATTTGAAGTAAAACAAATTGAATTTCAAGGAGAATTAAAAGCATTAGGCGCTGCTTATCGCAATGGTTTTGCTATTCAGTTAGATAACGTTCTACCAAGTAATGTAAATAGTGACTTAGTTCGCTTTCAAATTAATGGTGTGTTACAACAAATAAGTGCTATAGAAGCAGATACTCAATACTTAGTCATTAAAATTACGGATGATTTAGAAAGCCATATTCAACTAAGTGCAGCTTGTGATTACTATAAGACTGAAACTAATTGTAGTAATAGCTCTCAAATGACTTTTAGCGTAACCGTGCCTTTTATCATCCCTATTTCGTTAGATGTGTTTCCAGAAGCCCCTTATAATCCATTTATATTTGCTAAAGAAGCTACTTATCATGGTGATAATTTTAATCAGCCAGGAAGAGCACTAGAAATTCACCTAAAGAACAGAATGCCAACATCTAAAGCAGATCCTAATATGTTCGGAATAGCTGACGATAATACACAGATATCGTCAAATTATAACTATCAAACAGTTAACGGTTTACCTTGGGCATTAGCTATCAACCCTGGTTCACAAGAGGAGTGGAGACACCCCAGTGAAACGGTTGACATATTACAAGCCTATCCTAAGTTTAAAAGTTTTGTTGAAAGTAATGGTAATAAAGAAACCAACTGGTTTTCTCGAATCAATTCAGATCTTTCTAAACTTTATTAATTTGATAATAGGGAATACAAACAATGAAAACTAATATAATTACACTTATAACGTTAATCATAATCATTGCTGGCTGTGGAGGTGGTGGTGGTGAAGTGAGTACCTCACCGGAAAAATCAGTAACATTAACCCCATCAACAGAAGATGAAACTAAAGAGACTACAACCACAAACGAGTTAAATAGTACTCCTGAGTTTAATTTTATTTCAAATACTAAATTAGACATTAAACTACCAGCATCACCATCAACGAACATTACTTACTTTATTAACATATGTACGGCTTTCTCGACGGAAAATAATGAGGTTGAAATTAATTATGACAGCTGTAAGTTAAGAACATCGCTAACCACAGAAGAGCAGGCCTTTATTTTATCCATAAGTGCTGCAGAGTTAATGTTAGTTGCTCAAATTTGGCCCATTGAAGATGGAGCCCAACCTATAACACTATACTGGAACATTAATGAATATGGTAATAGTTGGAAGATAACGATCTAAACAAAAATCTACAACATTTCCATCTTATAACTGTCATTACAAACTAACGTATTAAACGCGTATCAATTACAATTAGTACGTTAGTTTGTGCTTCGATTTAACTTTCGCCTATATTTCTATAATAATTCTTGCTAACAATTACCGAAAATATCACTCGCATTTTAAAATGCACAACGCGAAAAACAAATGACATTCTAGTAAAAAAAAATTCGCAACAATAAAAACCCTTAAATAACAACGACAAAAATTGTGGCACGGAAAGTGAAGTTACTATGGTATCCCTCAGTAAATAAAGGTATGCCACATGAAAAAATTTTATTTGAACTGCATTATTTTCATAACCGTACTTTCCTGTACGGGCTGTGTTTCATCTTCGATACTTGACTCATTAACCACAATAGAGCATGAAGACCAAGTGGCAAATAATAGGGCTGTTAATGATGAAGTGTTGACGAGCATCCAAGCATTACGACAATTACAAATGATAGCAGAACATAACTACACCTTTGCTTATTACCTAGATAACAAAGAATTAAATATCGAAGATAAAACCAAAATCATCAGCTTAGTAACCAACAAAAATCAAAATATCATCATTAATATTGCACCGGCAAAAGGGACAAATAGTTTCAATAAGTTGGCACTTTCAATCGCTCGGGCTGAAGTATTACGGCTATATATTAGCCACTTCAATAACAGAGTAACCATCAAGTTTGATCCTAAATTATCAACTAACACTATTAACTTAGTAACGGGTGCTTAATATGACAACATCTGTAATCATAAATATTCACCTTATTTTGGGAGCAATATGGCGTCATCGTTATTTAATCATCTTCCCAGTTATAGTATTACCTATTATCGCAGTAATTATTTGCTTTATCTCACCGAGAACTTGGCAAGCTCATACCACAATATTGGTACAAGAAAGTGCCAAGATGAATCCTTTTCTTGAAGACTTATCGGTATCAACTGATTTAGAAAACAGAATGGCGACGTTAAAGACCTTACTACATAGCCGACATACACTCATCAGCGTTGCTCAAGATTTAGCGCTAATAGATGATAAATCAACAGACTTTCAAAAGGATCAATTGGTTAAAGAATTATCTTCGGCACTTAACGTAACATTAATAGGTAAAGATCTGGTAAACCTTGGTTACAAAACAGACTCACCTGACAATATTGTTAATGTTCTTATTGCAGTAAGAGCAAGATTTTTAGAGAAACTTTTAGCGCCAGAACTATCAGCAATAGACGCATCAGAATCATTTTTAACTGCTCAACTAACATTAAAAATAGCAGGCCTAGAAAAATCCGAGCTTAAACTAGCTAATTTCAAACAAGAAAATGCTGAACACTTACCTAGATTATATGGAGCAAAAAGTGATCGTTTCAGTGAATTAGGTATATTGCTCGAAAAGAAGAAAATTGAACTATCTGGTGCAATTGCCGCTAAAAGAACTATTCGTACTAGGCTGGCTCAAGTTGATCCTGTCATGAGTGAAATTGAGAAAAGCATAGTAACCACTAAAAGTGAGCTAGCTATTTTACGATCTCGTTACACCGAAAAACATAGCAAAGTAGAAACATCACTAAGAAAATTGTCACAACTTGAAGATGAACGAGAGTCTCAAAGTAAAACATCCTACAAAATAACCGATGTTGACTTAAATCGTTTATGGGAAATTGCCAGTAGCATGCAAGAAGGCGAAGTTGATAAAAATCAGAATTTATTATTAGTATCGCAATTACAAGAACTACAAATTGCCGACAGTCATGTAGAACAAATAAAAGAAGAGATTAACTCCATAGTAAAGCAAACAAAAACGTTAAAAACGTCTCTTGCCGGTTCGAGTGAAATGGAAAGACAATTGTTAACGTTAGAAAGAGATCTTAAGGTGAAACGTAGCTTATATAGTGACCTACTTTTTCGTTTTGAAAAAGCGAAAATAACAGGTGCTTTGGGTAAATTTGAACAACCTGAAAGAATAAAAATAATTGACGAACCCTATAAACCGAGTTCTCCAACAAACTCCCCTCTTTCTGTTTTTTTATTGGCGGGAATTATTGGAGGAATATTTTTAGGAGGCGGATTAGCGTTATTTGCAGAAATAACAGATACATCAATCCGAGCAAGATATCAGCTCGAATTAATCACCTCAACCCCTGTAATAACCAGACTACCAAAACTAACGCAGAGATGAATTTAGGAGAAGCTTATGAAACCCGTGATCGTCCATGTTGTACAACATTTAAAACCAGGTGGAATAGAAAGTTTAGCGTTAGAGTTTCAACGTGCTGCACAGCCATTATTTGATGTTCACATTATTTCTCTAGAAAAACACAACGTAAAATGTTATTGGAATAATATCGATGGTTTTAAAAAATTTATTCACGTATTAAACAAAAAACCAGGTTGGCAAATGAACATTTTTAGCCAATTAACAGCTTTCTTTAAAAAAGTTAAGCCTATCTATGTTCACACCCATCATATTGGACCTTTAATATATGGTGGCGTCGCGGCAAGATTAGCAAACGTTAAACATATTATACATACCGAACATGACGCTTGGCATTTAGCTAATGTTAAACCTAGATTATTACAGAGATTATTTTTAACTTTAGTGCGTCCTATTTATGTGGCTGATGCAGATTTTGTTGCCGAACAAGTTAACCGTTTGATGCCTTCTTTGCACCCTATTGTTATTACCAATGGAGTCGACACGAATAAATTTAAACCATCAACCATCAGTAAAAATAAACTTCTTCAAAAAGCTGGCTTACCTACAGAGTTAAAATTTATTGGTTGTGCTGCGAGATTGGAATCAGTAAAAGCCCATGACATATTGATCAAGGCTTTACACAATTTACCAACTAATATTGGTTTATTACTCGCGGGAACCGGCAGTTTAGAATCAGAATTAAAGGCATTAGTCATTAATTTAAATCTAGACAAAAGAGTGTTTTTTCTAGGTCACATTGATGATATGACCACATTTTATCCTTTACTTGATGTATTTTGTCTTTCTTCAAGTAACGAAGGCCTTCCTTTATCACCTTTGGAAGCTCAAGCTTGTGGTGTGCCGGCTGTATTAACTGATGTTGGCGGTTGTAAGGAAGCTGTGTGTAATGAAACAGGTATTATTGTTCAAGCTAATAATCCGGCATTATTGTCACAAGCACTATTACAGTCTATCAATAGAAAAAATGACCATTCCCCAAGAACATTTGTGGAAAAACAACGTTCTATTAACAAAATGATTAAACAATATGTTTCATTAACTCAATCTAAATTAAGGTGGAAACTATGTTAGATATATTAATGACAACTGTATTTTTAGTGGCTATGTTTCTCGTGATTTACCACCATATTATTTACCCCGCGCTACTAAAAGTAGTCAGTAATAATAAGCACATACCCAACCCTAGAATTAAAAAACGCCGTTATGTTTTTAGCGCTGAAGACAAAAAACTAAATTGTTTTTCTATTGTTATCCCCGCATTCAATGAAGCTAGCTTTATCGCGGAGAAAATTAGGAATTTAAGTTTTATTGACTATCCAAGCGATAGATATGAATTGATTTTACTCTGTGATGGTTGCAGTGATGATACCTACAATATTGCCTTGCAAACATTGACTGAACTTGGCTGCCATGATTTAAAGGTAAAAGTTGTAAACTTCAAGGATAATCGAGGCAAAGTTGCTGTGGTTAAAGAAGGGGTTGCTAAAGCAAATTTTGACAATATTGTTTTCAGTGATGTCTCAGCATTATTACCTGTAAATAGCTTACTGATGGTAGATAGCCATTTTAAAAATCCAAAAATTGGTGCTGTTTCAGGTGGCTATAAATTTATTAAAAAAGGAACCGCAGGTGAGCAATATTATTGGAAATACCAATCTTTGGTTAAAACAAGAGAAAGTTCTATTGCCAGTGTTCTTGGAGCACACGGTGCTTTTTATGCACTAAGAAAGGCTTGTTATGAAGACGTTCCTGCAGATACCATTAATGATGACTTCTTGATCCCTATGAATGTTATTAAACAAGGTTTCCGTGTGATCTATGAGCCTAGAGTTGTTGCCATTGAGCTTGAACACGTCAATTTAGAGCAAGACATGAGCAGACGTTCAAGAATAGCAGCAGGTAATTTTCAGCAACTCGTTTATTTGTTGCCTTTGTTGTCACCTAAATATGGCTGGAATGCGATAAATTTTGCTTCAGGTAAAGCATTAAGAGCAATAATGCCTTTTATATTCCTCATTATTTTAGTTTGTAATTTCTACCTTGCATTCATTCACACCATTTTTATAGCGTTATTTGTCAGCCAAGTTTGTTTATACAGCCTTGTTATTATCATTAATATTTTTCATATTTCACCAAAGTTAAACGCAGTAAAATTAATTTGTTATTTAATAAATGGTTACTGGGTGGCTTTAAAAGGATCTTTAAAATACATTTTAGGTTTACAAGAAAAAATTTGGACTAAAATCTAGGAGAATTTATGAAACACATTAGTTTTATTCACCCAAATATATCGCTACTTAAAAGAAGCATTGATTTAGTCTTCTCCATTTTATGCTTGTTAGTAACACTCCCGCTATTTGTCGTTATCGCGTTAATGATCAAATTATCATCACGAGGAGACATTTTTTATTGCCAATTAAGAGTAGGTAAAATGAAAGCGGGAAACGTTGTGCATTTTAACATGATTAAGTTTCGCACCATGGTGACTAATGCCGAAGCGAGCTCTGGTGCCGTTTGGGCAACAAGTAACGATAATAGACTAACGGTTATTGGTCGGTTACTTAGAAAAGTTCGGCTTGATGAGCTCCCTCAGTTTATCAATGTTATTAAAGGTGACATGTCACTTATTGGCCCACGACCTGAGAGACCTGAAATAGTGATAGAACTAGACAAAGAAATTCCTTTTTATTCTGAACGTACTTATGATATGACACCTGGCATTACTGGTTTAGCGCAAGTTAATCAAGGATATGATACTTGCATTGATGATGTAAAAAATAAAATTGCCTATGACTTTGCATATTCGCTGTCACTGACAAAACTCCATAGATGGCTGTTAATGGACTTGAAGATAATTATTAAAACTTTACTTATTATGGTATTAGGACGTGGACAATAAAACCGCTTCATATAAGGATAAATTTATGACTGATATTAATGTGACATGTATTGGCGGAGGGCATGGTTTAGGCCATCTTTTAGAGATCATCAATGGTTTTGATTCTGTCAATTTATCCGGTATTGTTAGTACCACCGATAATGGGGGGTCTACTGGCCGATTAAGAGACAGCTGTGACACAATCTCGTGGGGCGATATTCGCTATTGTTTATCAAAATTAACCAAAGAATCATCAACAAAATCGTCTTTAACTAAATCTCTATTATTTGAATATCGTTTTGACAAATTGGGTGATTTATCTGGTCATAGTCTAGGAAATTTAATGTTTTGCGCCGTAGATTCTCTTTGTATTAGACCAACAGAAACGGTACAGGTGATGCGGGAATATCTAGGAATTAAAGCAAACATTTTACCAATGTCTGATGCAGTGACTCAACTCATGAGCCATTGTGATGAAAAATGTTATGTTGGTGAAGTTGAAGTTGACGAACACGCAAACCAAGGCATTAATAAACTCGTTTTAACACCGAAGGTAAAACCCAGTGAAGAGGTTTTAGACACCTTAAAGAATGCCGATGTTTTATTTCTAGGTCCAGGGAGTTTTTATACAAGTACCCTACCCAGTCTATTAATGGATGCTGTAATTGATGTTATTAACCGTAATACTAAGCTAAAAGTATATTTTATTACCAATGTAGAAGATGAGTTTACTCACAAGTTCAATAAGGAACACGACGAAATACATTATCAGCTCGAATTTATGAAGACGTTAGGATTAACAAAGTCAGTGCATTCCCTCATACCACGTCATAGAGTTTCTCAATGTATAGAGTCATGTTCTCCCTATACTATCGCTGATCTTCCTGCTGATACTAACGGGAGACATCAACAGCCATTCTACAGTGAACAGCTACTTGGACTAATTCAACAACAAACACGGTAAGATAAGATACTGCTAGTTATTAACTAGCAGTATTTTTCGAAATAATTCCTCAATAATATTTATTTTACAATTCGCAATTTGCAATTTGCATTTCATTTTGCTTACCAATAACATAATACAAAAGTAAAAACACCCAAGTTACTGATATTAAAGAGCATAATTTTTGGCACATACAATGCAATACTAAATGGGTATTAACTCAAATGGTGGAACTGTTATGTTGAACGAAACTTATAATCAAAATAATGATTTAATAATTAAGCTTAGAGGAAACTTTGATGCAGATACGGTAAATATCATGAAAAATGATATAGAAGCGTATAGCAAACTAAGTACAAATATTATCTTTGACCTTGAACATGTACCTTTTATCGACTCATCGGGCATTGGTGCAATTGTTTTTTTATATAAAAGAATGGTGGCAAAAGGATTCAGCGTCTGTGTTTCAGGATTAACACAACAACCACTAGAACTTTTTCAAATGCTGTTCCTAGATAAAACAATAAATTGTTATCAAGATATCGATTGTTACTTAGAAACATCATCCAACTTGCAAGTTGCCAGCTAATGATTATTCAGCCGATTATGTTGTCACTATGCGCTGTCATAGTTTTATCAGGCTGTACTACGTCTACAACAGCAGATTACGACACTAGTGTCTCAGCTAGTGTTGATTCATCAATAGGTTTAGAAAAAACTCAAATGGACCTTTATATTTCTAGTGCAGAGTCTGAATTATTGTTATTAGAGCAAGAGAACACTCACCGATGTATATCAGGCCAATTAGCGATAGCACAAACATATTTAACACGTGCAACAGCTGAACATAACGCCAATATGGAAAATGACGCTTTTATAACCTTAGTAAATTTTGACCGGCAAATACGTAAAGTTCGCTGTATAAATCAATACATAAAGGGACAATTGGGTTGTGGTCATACCAACAAGAAAGTAGTACTTAAACGTTGGTACGATGAAGGAAATTTTGATCAATGTGAAAAATCATCATTAACTAAAGCTCAATTAAACACTACAGAAAAAGAAGAGGTAATACTAGAAAATAATCACATGTTAATTACTGAAACATTGCACGACTTTAACCAAGACAAAATAAAACCCATATATTACCCATCTCTCAACAAGCTAATAGAATTAATTAAGCATTACCCCAATTCAACCTTACTCATCAGCGGCCATACCGATACTAAGGGAAGTACTACATACAACAGCCAATTAAGTAAAAGGCGCGCACAAAGTGTTGAAAAATATTTTACCGATCAAGGTATTAAATCCTCACAGATTGTTATAAAAAGCAAAGGTGAAGAAAATATAAGAGAAGTAGAAAAAAATGATATTTCAAGAGTATTTAATCGCTATACATCGATCACCCTATTTCTAGATACGCGCGGTAAAAAGGACATTTGACCATGATTAAATTATTAATAACAATACTGAGCTGTTTATTTGTTATGAGTCATGTTCAGTCAGCTGAAATTATCATACGCCCTGGTGATGTATTACAAATTGAAATCCCTGGTGAAATTGACTTCGAAAAACCTTTTCAAGTAAAGCGTGATGGTACGCTTAACTTACCCGAAGTCGGTAAAGTGTCTATTATAGGTAAAACGCTAACGCAAGCTAATGAAGATTTATCCAGAATTTTAGGCGAAGAATATCGTGCTATCAATAATTTTAAAGTTTACTTAATTGAAAGACGTGTGCCTATTCAGGTATTAGGTTTTGTAGAAATACCAGGAATGATAGATTTACCCGAGGACGGTAACATACAAATGGCGCTTCAGAAATCAGGAGGTGCTGTAGCTGGCGCTCAACTCGATAGAATACAGCTAAATCGTCAAGGTAAGGTCATTATCTTTGATTATAAAAAATATTTAGATACCGGTGACTTTTCAATTTTACCTAAAATTGAGCCCCTAGATGTTGTATTTGTACCGGCCTCTCCTTTAATTGGTAATGTCCAAATGGATTTTGATGCTGCAACTTTATCTGCAAGTGGTGACGGCTCTGAAAAAGAAACCGCGATTAAAGTTTTTGGTGAAGTGCTTAAACCCGGCGTATTTTCTTATAAAGCAGGCAATACAGTAGTCGATATGCTAATGAGGGCTGGTGGTGTAACTCGCTATGCTGGCGTAGAACATATCCGCGTAATTAACGATGGTTCCCCCGAACTTTTTGATCTAAAAACCTATTTAGATACGGGCGATGCTTCGCATATGCCTTTAATCACACCAGGTTCAACCCTATTTATTCCAATTCAAGAAGAAGAAATTAAAAATGGTTTAAGAACAGTTTATGTAATGGGCGAAGTTTTTAAGCCCGGAGCATTTGAAGCGCCTGCCGGTAGTAAGTTCTTTGATATTTTAGCCAATGCCGGTGGACCTACAAGATTTGCAGAGTCGCGAAAAATTAGAATTATTCGCTCAACAGGAAAAATAGATGCTTTTGACTTACAAGCCTACACAGAAGGATTAACACAAGTAGAGACTCCTACCGTCTCCCCAGGAGATGCTATTTTTGTCCCAGAAAAAACTGATATGAATGAAAAGTCATGGATTAAAATAGCACCTGACAGAGCCATTAGAATAATAGGGGCAGTAAAAAATCCTGGACGATATGAATGGGCTGATGAAATGAACTTTCTAGATATTTTTGCGCATGCGGGTGGCCCAACTCAAGATGCTGATTTGTCTCAAGTGAGAGTACTAAAAAAAGGTCAAACAACAAGGACGAAACCTTTTGATTTAGATAACTTTATAGCAGAAGGTGGCGAATTTTCGTTATTACCTAAAGTAGGCGCAGGCGATACTATTATTATTAGTGAGCGACCACGTGACGTTATCGATAATAAAGCTCGATGGTTACGTCAATCTCAAGAGTCATCGATTTATGTCTTTGGTCAAGTAGGTCAACCCGGGCGATATGCTTTTAATAATAACCTACACTTTTTAGACATACTTTCTGCTGCGAATGGACCAAATCAAAATGCCGACATTCATAATATAAAAATTACCCATCGTAATAGTTTTGAGAGTAAAGTAAGCACACTTGATTTAGGTTTGTATTTCGAAACCGGCGATGAAACCTTATTACCCTTAGTTAAGTCGGGGGACACTATTTACGTTCCTGAAAGAAACAAGCCTTGGTTCGACAACAAAAAAGAACAAACGGTTCGAATAATAGGTGCGGTAGAAAAACCAGGGCGTTACAAGTTCAGCTCAGATATGACAATTTTAGATATTTTAGCGGAATCAGGTGGCCCTACCCAATCGGCTTATTTGGAAAAAATAATGGTGGTTAATATCTCTAGAAGTCAATCAAAAGAAAATGTTAGCCGCGCGTTTGATTTAGAAAAATTTATTGAATATCCTGATTTTACTCAATTACCTATGGTACGTGTTGGAGACACGATTTTTGTTCCTGACATATCACAAAGTAATTGGAATGTTTTCATGGCTAATGTTAAAGATATGCTTAGCGTTGTATCGCTAGTTGCCATTGTAGGAGGGTTATAATATGCAAAAATTACCTATTCATTATGCAGAAGTAGAAGCTATTTATAATCAAACTATTGGGTCAGGTTATAAAACAATAGCGGTTACTTCTGCAAAAGCTGGAGAAGGGAAAACAACCATTGCACAAGCTATTGTTGAACGAGCGCAAGTTGTTGGTAAAAATGTTTTACTGGTTGAAACAAATACCTTTAACCCTGTTTTATCAGAACACTTGCGCCAGTCAACAACAGATAAAGTTAACGCAAATGAAATTATTGCTATTGAAAATAAAGGTTATAGCTTACTGCCTGCTCCTCAAAACATTCGTGATGTTTTACATTACCGAGAAAGTCACTTACTACTTGAATCAATCAAACAATGGTTAGATAATTTTGATTGTATTATTTTTGATACCTCTGCATTAACGTCATTAAACCAAAGTAACATACCCGCGGAGATTATTTGTGAAGTGTGTGAAGCAGCTTTACTGGTGATTGAAGCAGGCGAAACGCCTTCAAACTTAATACAAGAAAGTGTCGAAAAATTAAAACTCAAAAAAGTTAACTTAATCGGCTCGATAATAAATGATAAAAACAACCCATCGCTATTAACTGAATTACAAAGAGAAACCTATCGATTTAACAAATTATTTCCGAGCATAATGTCTAAACTTAGAATGAAACTTGCAAGTATAGTTTTACTCAACATTTCTGTTTAAGTGTTAAATGTTTAGGCAAATAATTTAATTTTTCATAAAGTGTCATTATATTTTCATAGGACTCTGTTTTTGACGTTTACCTTTATTAACGACTGTGAAATCCCCACACGTTCGCCTTTACCAACATACTTCGCGCTCATTTGTTTACGATTAATAGTTTCAGATTTATCGTAAACAAATAACCCGCCCAGTTTCACCAACGATGTGTTACATAATATGTTAATCTACAGTGAATACCCATTGCCTTTTTTTCATATACATTTCCCGCAGAGTCAGTTGGGTGTGTATTTACCACAATATGTTTTCTTACGTCATTGAATACTGTTTCGCTAAACTATTCTATCTAAACTTAGGCATTACAATCACCAACCTTAACAAAGATAAATCAAATTTAGCTGATTAGTGTGCCTATTCACAAAGCTTTACAGATAGAAAATATATTATAGAAATAACCACCAAACCACTGATTAACAAATAAAAAATACTTGAATTACTTGCTAGCCAATAGATTTATAGTCTTTTAATTGAATGAGTATAAAAGCGATACTTCCCTTGATTTAGAGTCTGAACAGAATAAATCACCTACGTTCAAGGAAAGAAAACAGTGCATATCAGCCAATACATTAAACATAATATATTGGTAGAAAGTGGGAAAATCATATTGTTTTGACGGATGTAAAATTGATTTTAATCAATGGACCCTGTACATTTTTCTCTTACAATAGCAATAAGTTGATCAGAAAATTCTGAAATTACAAAGAATATTTTCAACCCTATATTATCAATATTAAAGAAGAGTAATAATAGTTCAAAGAAATTTACGGTGCCCGTTAGGTGACCTAAAAAACAAGTACAATCATTACCGACAGAGACTATCAAATAGATGAATTTAGATGATTTCCCTATCTTTGTATGCATAATTTGATGCTTCCTTATTTTCGACAAATTGTGCTACCGAGGCAGTTAGAGCAAGTAAAATATATATTGGCCAGGTAAACCCTTGCGTCAGAAATGAACCCGATACACAAAAGGACAAGAATCCCGCAAAATTACCTTCACTTATCGCACGAACAACCGCTGGATATTTACTGCTAGGGTGAGTCACTATATTTAAGGTGTTACGTGACGCTTTAAAGATCCTAGTCATCATAATTAAATAAGCGGCTAGACCAACAAATCCCGTTTCTGCTAACACACCAAACCAGGTACTATGAACCGCATGATTCAAACCATCCCAAAATGGTGTGTAATAATAATAATTAGAGTAAAATGTATTAATTCCAACGCCAGTTAATGGATTATCAAGTGCCATTCCAAAAGCAGCCTCCCAAGCGTGAAGCCTCCCCATTGCCGACTCATCCACGCCAGCCTCTACAGCACCGCCGGATTTCCTTCCACTGATCCCTGCAACAATGAACAAAGCGACAGTGCACAGACCGCCAGCGCTGAAGAAAAGCGCTTTCGATTTTATTCGGCGATAAGTTACAATGCCAACTACCGCCAGAACTCCAAGTAATCCCCCACGGCTTTGCGTTGCCATGATGGCACTAAACAACACGATAGTTGCCACAAATCCAAATAAGCGTAATCTTAGGCTTAACCCTATAGTCAACAATAGTGATATGGCAAAAGATAAGGGGAAAAGCAATACCAAGGAGAGATCATTAGGATCCCCTAATATTGATTCTATATTCCGGCCAATGGTCACACGGGTTTCTTCGACCAAACCAATGCCATTTATTTTATTGAATAGCGCGATAAAACCCACGATCAATCCTGCGCAAGACATCATAAGTAAAGTCAATTTAAAATGCTTTACTTCGGTAAGGAGCCAAGCTAGTACGGGGACCATAATAGCCATTTTTATATATGTTGATTGGAAATAAGCAATTGCTATGGTTCGATTAGCCGAAAACAACAAACCAATAAAAACGATTATAAAGAAAATAAAAAAAGCCCGTAATTCTGGTCTGCTATAGGGCTTGATTTTTTTACTGATCATTAAGTGCCACGTAAGGGTTGATATAGTAGCAAGAGAAAGTAATAAGGGAATACGTAGTGAATACAATACGGGGATTGCTTCGTGAATACGGAAAAAGGAGAAAACAATAAATAGTAAACCAATTGGCACGGAAAAATGTACCACGATGATAAGGGCAATAGGTATTAGAGCCAAAGCAATGGGCACAACGGGGTGAGGCACTAACGACCAAATAAGTCCAATCAAACAACATATAATACCAATAAACCATATAAGATTGGTACTACACTGTAATCTCCCTGACTGCATAAGCATTCCTATAGAATGTTTTATTAGATTATCTTGAAAAGCAAATTACATGCCAGTTAAAGCAACAACGCAGGTAACTGATTTAAAACGGAAAAGTAAATTTACATTAAAAATACTTACACGAATGTTTATATTGAATTGCGAATTACAAATTTTTAATTGCGAATTGGGAATTGGGAATTGTTCTAGTCTATCCAGAATAAGTAATTAGCAACAGCTTGTGTATCTGAATGATTAAAGTAAATTAATATGGCATCCATGGTAACTTTCAGCAATAATCGTTGTCTTTCGTTATTGATAAAATACTTATGAAATGAACAATATGCTGCCACTTTACACCGCCTAAACAGGCATCCAATAACTTGCGTAGATGTAAAGTCAATTGAATAAAATAGCTTGCAACGATGTAACTCGCCATGGCTAGAAATATATTTTCCAACAAGGACTTTCCAATCCCTGAATAGATTTACGTTCATTATTGCTTCTATTTAGCTATTTCTTATAAATATAAAGTAGATTACCTAAGTTATTCAAAAATCTTATAAAGTGATAAACGTAGTATTAGTTCCACTATTTTTTATAGTCAACCTGTGTTTTTACTGCATAATGATCTGACCAGCTAAATTTGTTAATACGTTCCCTAAAGCAAATATTAGCGGGTTTTGCGACCCAGAAGTGATCAATAGCTAAACCAAAAAAAGATAACACGTAATTGTTTTTGGGCCATGAATTTACAAATTCTGTATTCATGCCCTGCGTTAATAACTTTATACGACTTGAATTTTTTGAAATATTTAAGTCACCTATCACTAATACGTTTTTTGTTGGAGAGTCTTTAAGTGCATATTTTAATTGATATAATGTTTGATTTCTAGTTTGCCAAAGTTTTTCACTACGCGGTGAAGGCGGGTGTAATGTGTATAAACTTATTTCACCAAAGGGTAACTGCCATTGACTAGATATTAAATATGACATGTTGTCACTTTTATAATACTTAATACTAGAAAAAGCATAAAGGCTAAATATCAGTTGATCACTATGAACATACGGATGCTCACTTTCACCACGAATAAAGTAGGGATAATGAGGACTTAATTTTTTCACAATCTCCTGCTTTGATTGTTGACTGACGCCTTGTAGCGTTATTAAATGGTATTTTCTTCCCACAAGGTGTTCAATTAATTCATTGATCTCATCTTCCTTCTCGGTATATTTTATGTTGAATTGAAAAAAAATAACGGGAGCAATACATTCCTTATGATTAAGAGTTGTCATGTGATTTAAACTGTCAGTATTATTTAAAAAAATGGCTAAAAAAAAGTTAATTAAAAAATAACCTGTGCAATGAAGATATGAAATAAAGTGAATCAGCAACAGCATTAAAACACTGTAAATAACTAATATAATAAAGGGAGTCGATAAAATATTTTCAAGCCACCATGGCGAGTGAACCTGTTTCAGTGATAGCCAAATAACGGTTGGCATAAACACCAATATAAGCATAAGTATTAGTGATATAGTTAACTTCATTTCCATAAAACCCACTATTTCATCAGATTAAAATGTCTCTATCCCTAAATCTTAGCTCAAAAATATAACCTTACCCTTTACGTATTCAATTATTTCTTATTGCTAATTTGCTTTGCAAAGCTCCAGATATTTGTGCAATTTGCGAATAAAAAACAATCCTCTTGAAAAATAGACTCTAAATATCTTGTTATTGGGCTTATTCGCGCTGTATTAAATTGGTCTATTTTATGCATCTCAAGGAGTAAAACGTTGAACATTAACTTAGTTCTGCTTAATTCACTTAAATTTAAGATAGGTTCATTATGACTACTCAAAATATAAATATAGCTTTGCTACTTGATAGTAAAGACTATGGCGGTATTGAAACCCATGTTGCAAACCTTGCAAAAGGTCTTCATTCATCAGGCCATAGGGTAAAAATTATTTTATTGAATAACTATGGTGAACATCCCATTTTTGAGTCTGATGAATTTCTTCGTTCGATGCTATTAAAATTAGACGGCAGTCTTACCGCACTGTATGGCTTTTTAAAAGTATTCAATATTGATCTTGTTCATACCCATGGATATAAAGCAGGTATTATTGGCCGAATCACCTGTAAATTAATGAACACTGCCGTTGTTTCTACCTTTCACTCTGGTGAGAAAGGTAATATAAAATTACAATTATATGGTTGGATTGACCGTATGACAGCTCATTCATTCCCCTGTATTTGTGTCTCTGACAAAATTAAACAATCGGGTAATTTAACCGCAGAAGTGATTCAAAACTTTGTAGAGTTACCCAGCGATTTACCTGGGAAATTAGCAACTAAATTACTTTCAAAATCGGGTAAAACAACCGCACCATCTAAACAAGTAGCTTTTGTCGGTCGCTTAAGTTACGAAAAGGGTCCTGATGTGTTTATTCGGTTAGCACAGCAATTACCCGAGTACGATTTTTCAATATACGGGAGTGGCCCTATGTTAGAAGAGATTAGCACTACCGCAAGTAGTAACGTAACATTAGAAGGTCATGTTAAGTCTATGAATACGCACTGGTCAAAAATAAGCTTGTTATGTATTACCAGTAGAGAAGAAGGTTTACCTCTTGTAGCTATTGAAGCGCTTGTAAGAGGTATTCCTGTTATTAGTTTTGATATTGGCGGCATCGCATCTGTAGTAATAAATTCTGTAAATGGCTGGTTAATAGAACCGTATAATGAAACAGCCTTTCTTAAGTCAATCAAAAAAGGACAAAGGTTAACGAACGAAAAACGAACAGAAATGTCTTCATTTTCGTATTTGTATATTAAAAATAATTTTTCCAGTAACGCGGTTGTTCCACAAATATTTAATGTTTACAGCAAAGCGTTAATAGGTGTTTCGCATGCTAAATAGTCGATACAAAAAATCTATTCAACCAATCGACATTTTATGAGATCAGTATTTTTGATGAAAGGTATTACTTTGGTTTAGCTGCCTATGTCGATCAAGCATAAAAGATTAAAATTGCTCGGAAATGTCGTCTTAATGGTATTTGAGCCAGGCGTCCATACTAAAATATAATGTCTCCTCGGACAAAGATTTCAAGTGTGGCATCGATATTACTAAAGTGACGTTATCAATGAACTCTTATGTAAATTGCGAAGCACGTTAGTTTGTTCTTATTACTGGGATTAGCCGCTGTTGTGTTTTACTCGTTACAATCAGAATAATCTCCCCCCTCCTTTTGGCGCACTTTAGTTTTTGAATGGTGTTTTTACTGGACACACGAATACCCACAGAAAAAATACCACATTGGGATTAGGGTGTATAAACTTCTTCCATTTCTTTAACTACCAAATGACTTTATGCCACAGCCAGAGTTTTATCTTTGGATTTGAGTAAAGTTACACTGTAAAAAACGATTAAGGCATCAATGCAATTGATGCCTTAATTTACCTAAGCTATTGTCGCAAGTCCTCTTAATCAGTTGGTTGATTATTCCATCTAATAATATGTTGCACTCGTAAACTCAAGCCTTGCTAGGTAGAAGTAAGTTTTTTACATCACTTAATAAAGCTTTCAATACTCGTATTGAGGGAGATAATAAAAATGCGATGCTATGGCACCCAAATGACCGTGCAACATGAGTAAACTTGAGAGTGGATTGTTGTTGACTAAAAGAAGTGTTTCTGTGGTATTCAGCGTAACCTACTAATAATCTTGCGGAGCATTGCATTAATGCAATAGGATTAATATTAAAAATGTCATGCGCGTAGCGTCGCATTATTTTTCGTGTTTGCAATAAACGTAATTTGACATTTGCACTCTCCGAATTTGCACGCATCAAATAAGCCAGATCAACACTGATAGTGAATCCTATTGGGCCAGATAAAGCGATTTTTAACCAAAGATCCCAATCTTCTGCTGAAGTGAGCTCTTCATCAAATTTGACCGACGAGGTTATGACCGCTTTATTAAGTAATACGCCAGAGGTACCAATCACATTTTCAGCATAAATCATCGCTGCGCCTTGTTTAGGAATCATTTGATAACCCACTTGCTTAGATTGATTAATATATTTATTAAACAAAGGCCAATAATCAAAACAATTTCCAATAAATTTATTTTCCTCGTCAAAGTGTACGTAATTACAAAAACTTAATGTGATCTCAGGGTGTTTTTTATGAAATGCTAATTGCTTATCAAGTTTATGTGGTAACCAATAATCATCAGCATCTAAAAATGCAATATATTCTCCCTGTGATTTATCTAATCCAAAATTTCTTGCTTTAGCAACACTCCCACCATTAGTTATTTTAAAAGGACGTATTCTGTTATCACATAACGTAGCTAAAGTGAGGTATGTCCAAGAGTCATCAGTTGAACCGTCATCAATAATTATAATTTCAACTTCATCAACATATTGATTTTGGATGCTTCTAATAGCGATAGGCAAAAAGGATAAACAATTTTTAGTTGGGATGATAATTGATACTAAGGGTTCAGTATTCCTTTCATGATACTCAATTAAATGACTGGTACCAAAAGTTTTTTCTATCGCTTGTTGTAGGTTTATCATAAAAAATTCCCATTAATTATTACACGGAGTGGCATTAAGTTTGCAATATCCATGAAGATTTAGACGCACTTTATATGCCAATTTTTTAAAATGTGAAAATTTTTTAACTAAATAAATATAATAGGAATATCTATGAAAAAAATAGCTTATGTATTAGCCAGTTACCCTGTTTTATCAGAAACCTTTGTCGGGACTGAAATGCGCAATATGCAATTGTGTGGACATGATATTCAGCCTATTGCTTTTCATCGCCATGAAGGACAGTATCAAGAACAAGATCAAGCGCTTAAAGACAACACTTTATTTTTATCTGAGCATTCAAAACTTTGTGCTTTTAAAGGTTTAGCGTACATAAATATAGGGGTATTAAAGGCTTTGAAATTTTCATGGCAACAGCAAGGAATACCATTCAAGTCATTGATTGCTAATGCTTTAAAACTTCTTTATTTAGCAAAAAAAAACAACTGAAACCATTTTCATGCACACTTTGCGCAAGGAGCGGCAGCCACCGCCATTGTAGCTGCCAGACTGTGCGGTGCAACGGTTTCATTTGTAGGGCACGGCTATGACATTTATGCAACGCCTCAAGACCTTAAACTCAAGCTAAATGCAGTGGACTTTGCAATCGCAGTTTGCCAGGACATGGTTAATGACTTCAAAGAGTTAGCACCTAATGTTGCTGTTTCGTTGGTTTACTGTGGAGTTGAACTTGATAGGTTCAGTAACAAGTACTCAACGATGACTGAGCAAAATGCGATAACAACCGAGAGCATTCGCAATGTGCAATGCAAAAAGAATAAATTACTGTTTATTGGGCGTCTTTGTGAGACTAAAGGTTTATTCACTTTGTTACATGCACTCAAACTTTTACCAAAAGCTAAGCGTCCAGTGATTGATTTCGTAGGAGATGGCGTACTTAAAAGTGATTTACTGCAGTTTGTTGATGCTAATCGATTAACGGATCATGTTAATTTTTTAGGGGCCAAACAATCGACTTGGTTTATTAGCAATAGCCTCCATTATGATGCGATGATCGTGCCCTTTGAACTTGCTAGTAACGGCGATAGAGATACAGGGCCTGTTGTAGTAAAAGAAGCAATGGCATTAAAACTACCCGTTATCACTACTTATTTTATGGGATGCAAAGAATTTATTACCCAGTCCACTGGTTTGCATGTCCCCCCTAAAAGTCCGTCTAAATTAGCCGAAGCTATTACGCAATTTTATGCAATGTCTTTTCTAGAAATAGAGTCAATGAAAGACAATGCTTATCATCGTGTATGTGAATTATATGGCGCAAAAAAACAAGCGGGCAAGCTTTCATCCGTTATTGAGCATCATGGATAATAGTAATACGCATTACAATTGTCATTAGAGTTATTGATGCTTTTTACCGTGACAGAAGCGGCTAACATTAAGAGGTTATTTAATATTATGTTGAAAAATATTTTACGCTACAGCCATTTTGCCTTGATTGTTCTGAGACCCAGAAGCAGAAAAATTATCGAGCCGATCAATAATATTTTCAAACGCAGTTTGGAGCAAATAAAGACTTTACCACTTTGTGTAATCAACGGTAAAGATCCAGTTATTGCGTTTTTCGATCAAGAGAATGGAGTGTGCCTGAATACCGCTGATATTGATAGCGGTGAACATCAACGCAGGCAAAGAAATCAAGTCTCAGTGGTTGTTCATAACGGTTATATTTGTTTAATGAAAACTTATCAAACATTGGGCTGTCTTATCAATGAAGTTCGATCTCTGGATAAATTAAAAAACATTGCAGGGGTGCCCAAATTAATTGATATCAGTATCAAACATCAACAGGTCTATCAGTCTTTGGTGCCCGGTAAACCATTATCAGCTATTCTGAATGACAATGGTAAAACGCCTGGAGACTTATATCTTTACGAAAAAGAAATGACCGATCATCCGGAGTACCCAATTGATTTTGACCCGCTTAGCGCAGCTGTTTTACTGAGTCCGACATTTATCAATAAGCTGCGAGTATTGATCAATGCAATTCATGATGCAGGGGTACTAATACGTGATGTCAAATTTGGCAATATAATGCTGGATGGTGATATGCCGTATCTGGTTGATTTTGATGCAGCCACTGTCATATCAAGTGGATCAGATACAGGTCGCTTGTCGATTGCCTCAGAAAACAACTATTTTAATCGATTATTACCACTAAATTTGCCTAGCATTTAACAAAACCAAACTGGATGTTACTAATGAAAATTACTTTTACTTTACACCAGTCGCTTTACTTCGCATTGGGTATTGTGATCATGAAATCAGTTTCGTTGATCATGTTACCTATCGTCACCCGCTATTTACCGCCTGCGGCCTTTGGAGAGCTTGAACTGTTACTCAGTATATCCAATTTTGTCACCCTGCTGATGGGCTTTGGTTTAGTAGATGCACTCTACCGCTTCTCGGGTTTGGGCATCGCCGACGAAAATGACATTGGCAGAACCGTATTCACTTTAGCCACTATTAGTGGAGCAATGGTGTTGTTGTTAAGTTTATTACTTGCTCCTTTGTTACAACCGTATTTGGGCAGTAACATCGGTCTGTTTGATTTACAGTTAGTTATTATTCTGTTTTCTGTTGAGGGCTGTATTGCGATCCCGCTAGCCTGGTTAAAAATGAAAGAGGATGCTTTTAGTTTTTTCTTGCTCACGACAAGCAAAGCATTATTACAGGCTTTAATGACCTGGATATTACTACGTGAAGGCTATGGTATTACCGCAGTTTTATTGGCAGGGGTAACTTCTTCGGTCTTGCTCGTTTTACTGTTGTTGAGAATTCAAATCAAGGCAACTGGTTTAGGCTTAAATTGGATATTATTGCCACAAATATTACGTTATGGTTTGCCATTGACGATAAGCGCTCTGGCGGCTTTTACGGTATTAGGGGCCGACCGATGGGTGATCAGCCTAGTATCATCAACGGAGCAACTTGGGTTGTACGCGGTGGGCAAAAAGCTAGCAACGATCTCTGTAATGCTGATGCAACCGTTTATTCTTTGGTGGTATCCACGACGCTTTAAGATGTTAAAAGAAGACAATGGCAGTGCCGGAGTAGCTCATACCACTTCATTTGGCATCGCCTTAGTGATATGTTGTTCGACTTTGATCTGCCTCGGAAGTCCGCTCCTTTTTGGTACACTAATTGACCATAGCTATGCTTCTGCGATGCAATACGTACCAGCTCTGGCTTTACTTTATATGATAAAACAAACTGCTGAATTGGCCAACCTGGGTAGCTACATTGGCAGAAGCACCTGGAATGTAACCTTCATTGATGTTTGTACGGCACTGATCTGTGTGTCGTGTTTTTATTTTTTGGGTGAACGTTTCAAAGTGCCTGGCGTCATTGCCGCATTGATTATCGCACAATGTTTTCGTGTTACCCTGTTTTTTGTCATAAGCCAACGGGCACTTTATCTTAATTATGAAAAAACGAGCCTATTTGGTCTGCTGCTGATGTCTGGCGGACTGGTTTTTATATCGATGCAATTGAATGAATTTGTTCACCATCTACTGATGGTCTTGATATCGATCGGATTGCTCGTTTGTTATATGAACTTCAGCAAATTAATCACGCTCAGCCACTTAAGAAAACATCCAAAAATCGCACCTGAAGTCATCACGATAAAATGAGAACTTAGGAACTAAAATTATTTTTCTTGATATAAATAAACCGGTTAACTTCTTACTGCTTTAAAACACTTTGTTAATGGTCAAAAACTAACAGCGAATGTTTATTTTTAGGTGCAAAACAACCTGCTTGGTTTATCGCTAATAGTTATAAATATGATGCGATGATTGTAGCCTTTGATCGCGTCTGCAATGTTGAAAGAGAAGCCCTAACAGATTTAGTCAAATAAACAAGGTTTTAAAATCACCCTAGAGCACATCGTATTTTATGGAATATAAAGGATTTATTATCCGCTATACAGTTACACCTAAAATCCCTACCAAATTACCCGATGTGTTTGTCCAAATTTATGCACAGCTTTTGGTGAAGTTCAGGCTATTCAAAAGTACTTACAATCGAGTACAATAATTATATAGTGGTGAAGTACATTCTTATAATCGATTATAGAACAGCCTAGGTAATGGCTTTACTTGTTAAAATTGTAATAATACTTTTTCCCTTAAGGTACTGATGAGCATATTTCAGGAAGCTTGAGCAACTCATTCTCACAACACATTCTATATTAAGGGTCATTGTGGATAATATGCATAGATGGACTACACATTCGCTGATAATACGAATCCCATTAAGTAATCCGAGTAGTGACCTAAAAATAAATATAACGACGATTCTATTATTCTGAAAATACATTCCTAATTAGCAAAAACATCATCTTAAAATGCAAATAAAACAACACAAAAAAAATAAACTATTGATTTTATGGGTTATATCACATGGCATAATAACTGCTTTATTAAACAGTATAAAATAAGTGACTATCAATATAAAGAGGTACTTGTTATGTGTGGAATTATTAGGGCTGTAATGGGATCAGTAATAACCCCTGTTTTACAAGGTTTAGGTAGACTTGAATATCGTGGTTATCTCTCTGCAGGTATTCCAATAGTACCTTATGATGAAATTAAAATGGTAAAAGAACAAGAAGGTGCGTCAAAACCTAAGAAAATTAGTTATATTCGTCTCAAAACTTATACAGCAGGAGAGTTAAAAAATGGCCCTGTCGCCTTGCTTGATAAACAGATGGCGGTGTTGGTTATTGCACCTAAAAATAATCTAACCGATAAATTACTGTCAAATATTCAAGATGTACAAACGCGAAACGCCCCACTGTTTATTATTAGCGAGAGTAGTAATCGAAAGCATATCAACCTTCAAGATGATGAGTTCTTTGAACTGCCTTCCCCCTCAGGACTAATACTTCCCATAGTCAGTGTTATTCCAATGCAATTGGTCGCTTTATATAGTGGTCAGATGTTAGGAGGAAATATTAATCAACCCAAAAACTTAGCTAAATCGGTGACAGTAGAATGAATACTTTTAATATACACCACCTGAAACAGTGGGCGAAAACAAGCGATAGTTTTTTAGCGCAACTAATTAAAACACTATGGTTTAAAATTAAAACCATAGACATGCCGAACATCCCTTTTATATTTAAGATACTTTATTTCGTTCATATCGTAATAAAGCAAACAGTTAGCGATGTATTACGCATTCTTTATTACACGCCTTTACTTAAATCTAGACTTAAAAACAATCCTAAACAACTTTACTTGTATGGCGGCTTGCCCGTTGTAATTGGGAGTTTAGATATTATTATGGGGGATAGAGTCAGATTGGCCGCTATGACTACAATCAGTGGTCGTTCTGTGGGACATAAAATCCCTCAGTTAATCATTGGTGATAATGTTGATATTAGTTGGCGCACTTCAATATCTGTCGGAAATACTATTATCCTTGGTAATAATGTACGTATTGCTGGTGATTGTTATTTAGCAGGTTATCCCGGCCATCCAATTAATGCAAAGTTACGCGCTTTAGGTAAGCCGGAGGAAAACTCACAAGTCGGTGATATTATTTTAGATGACGACGTATGGCTAGCCACAGGAGTGAAAGTAATGGCTGGTGTAACCATTGGGCGTGGCACTATCGTCGCAGCGGGGAGCGTTGTCACCAAAGACTTACCTAGTTTTGTACTCGCCGCAGGGGTTCCAGCAAGGATTATAAAGTCAATCGAGGAGGAAAATCATGATTAATTCAGTACCTTCACTGTCACGTAAAAATAGACCACTAATTGTTTTTGGTGAGGACTGGGGGGCGCACCCTAGTTCAACTCAGCATATTGTGAAAGTTCTTGGTAAAACCAGACCTGTAATTTGGCTTAATTCAATTGGTCTGAGAAAACCAAAGCTAACACTACATGACTTATTGCGTCTATTTAACAAAGCGAAATCTTTCATTGTTAATAAACCCAAAAGTATAAAAGAGGGCAATATGGCTAAAGAGGATATTAACAGTAACTTTATCGTTATATCTCCATTAGTGATCCCCTGTGCAAATAGCTGGTTTTCTTTAAAACTTAGTAAGATTATTTTAAAGTGGCAACTAAAGTCAGCGTGTAAAAAACTAGCGATAGAAGATCCTATTATTTGGACTTCTTTACCAACATCAGTTGATTATTTAGAACTCTTTGGTAAAGCGCCCTGCGTATATTATTGCGGAGATGATTTTAATAGCCTTGATGGTGTTGATCACCAATTTGTTACACAAAAGGAGAGAGAGGTTGTTGAAAAATCGAGCTATATTTTTACAGCCAGTGAAAAAATGTTGGATAAATTTCCAAGTGAGAAAACGGTAAACATTCCACACGGTGTTAATTTTTCACTGTTTAGTGAGCAGGTAGTTCAAACACCTAATGATTTACCGAAAGGTAAACCTATCGCTGGTTTTTACGGCAGTATTTCAGCTTGGTTAGATCAAGATTTATTAGTACAAACAATTGAGGCATTACCCCATTGGAATTTTGTTTTTATCGGTAAAGTTGACTGTAAAGTAGAAAAATTAGAACAATTTTCTAATGTCTATTTTTTAGGAACTAGGCCACATAATGATCTACCTAAGTACATACAAAACTGGAATGTTGCGATGTTACCCTTCGTAAATAATAAGCAAATTCAAATGTGTAATCCTCTTAAGTTAAGAGAGTATTTAGCGAGTGGAACACCTATAGTTACTACTGATTTCAACGCACTAGAGGGCTATCGAAAACATTTACAAGTTGCTAACAAAACTAACCCTTTTTATCAGGCAATACTCTTAGCAAATGCTGAAGTAACACCTGCAATTAATTTTAATAAACTTGAAAATATGAGTGATTTACTGGCTATCACGCAAGCTAAAAAATATAGAAAAGCATCGGTGATTGATGAATCATGGGAAAGTAGAGCATTAGATATCCAGCAGTATTTAATCATGTGCTAGGAAAATTAAATATTCCGCTTAGCAATATAAATACATGTTCAAGATCTTCATTTATGCAAAAAAGTTTGTTGGGTGACGTGGTTTAATTGATTCGACTACCCCAGTTAAGGAATAATGAACTTAACCGGAGAATGAAAATGACAACACGTA
>CAJWBY010000021.1 GCA_913020705.1 uncultured Colwellia sp. | reverse complement strand
CATGGTGCGGAGGGCATCATAGAAAGAGGTCATATGAAAACTAAACTATTTAATAAAACTCCTATTCAACTTGCTATTGCAGGTGTTATTTTTTCAAGCTTAACGTCATCAGTAGCTTATGCGAACGCGACAGTTGAAGACTCTGAATTAGAAACAATTACAGTTACCGCTAATCGTTTTGCAACAAGCGTTGATGACTCATTAGCTACACAGGTTGTTATCACCCGAGCTGATATAGAGCGAATTCAGCCTAAATCAGTTCTGGATATGCTCTCAACTGTATCAGGGCTTGATATCTCAACTAATGGTGGCCGTGGTCAAACTTCATCAGTTTATATGCGTGGTGCAAATGCGGGTCATACATTAGTATTACTTAATGGTGTTCGTATCAGTTCAGCAAGTTTAGGGTCCACAAATATACAGAATATTGCTCCTGAATTAGTCGAACGTATTGAAATAGTTAAAGGACCTCGTGCAGCATTGTGGGGTTCTGATGCCATTGGTGGTGTTATTCAAATATTCACGCGTAAATTAGAAAGTGGAGAGCACTTTGTTAGTGCTAACTTTGGAAGTGAAGGCTACCAAATGGTAAACGCAGGTGTTGGTATTAAACACGGAGATGGTTTTACGAGCATTAGTTTAAATCACGAAGAAAGTGATGGTTTTGATGTAAAGGACGATACTGAAACTGATGATGATGGCTATAGTTATAATTCTTTAGCAATTAACGGCCAGCAACAAGTTAATGATGCTTTAGCGTTGAGTTGGTTAGCACAAATTGACCAAGGTGATACCGAATATGATAGCTCTTTTGGGGCTAATGAATCTGAAGTTAATAACCATGTATGGCAAGTTAGCGCAGCTTATCAGTGGCAATTATCTGATATAAAAAACAATACACAGTTTAGTTTTGGTCAAAATAGAACTTCAAATATTAGCCATGGTAATGGCACGAGCAAAAATGAAGGTAGTCAGTTCGACACTCGTCGCAATCAATATTCAATCATTAATAACAGTGAAATAACGACTGATTTTCAAGTGAACCTTGGTGCTGAATTATATCAAGAAGAGTTGAAAGGTAGTTCAGTTTATAGCGAATCTGAACGTGATATTACCGGTGTTTTTGCACACGGTATTTATAAGCTTGAAGCGTTAACTTTTGAGTTGGCAACACGTTATGATGACGTTGAAGGAATTGACTCTGAAACAACCTTTAACAGCAGTATCGGCTATCAAGTCACTGATAGTACGAAAATTAGTTTTTCTGCAGGTACGGGGTTTAAAGCGCCTACATTTAATGACTTATATTATCCATTACAGTGGGGATATATTGGTAACACAAGTTTAGTATCAGAAACGTCTCAAAGTAATGAATTCAATGTGAAAAGTAATTTTGACAGTGTATCTATTGCATTTAACCTTTATCAAACCGATATCGAAAACCTAATCGACTGGTCTGGGTCCGACAAAGACGGAAATGTTACACCTATCAATGTTGATGACGTAGAAACGCAAGGCGCTGAACTTGGTCTTAATTACCAAGGTTTTGGTGGTGAACATCAATTTAATATCAGTTATATTGAAACAGAAGATGCATCTACTGGTAATCAGTTAGGGCGCCGTGCGAAAAATCATATTAGTTATCAATTTGATACAGAGATTGATAACGTGGATGTTTATGCTGAACTTCAATATAAAGGTAAACGTTTTGATTACTTGTGGGGTGGAGAAGTAGTTACACTTGATAGTTATTCACTGGTTAATTTAGGTGCAAGTTACCCACTAACTAGTAAATTTAAAGTCCAAGTAAAAGTTAATAATGCTTTTGATGAAAACTATCAAACATCTGATGGTTATTTCACTCAAGAACGAGTGGCTTATATTGGTTTTACATATCAAAACTAATAGCGTTCTCTAGCTATTAATTGAGAATGCATTTAATAAATATAAAAACCTACACAATAGTGTAGGTTTTTTATATAGTTACTTTAATTTTTTAGGGATACTTTAAATGAAGAAAGGATGGTATTCGTGGATATTCAAACCGCAAAAATAAATCGTAGCGTAAAGTTGATCAAAGGTTTTATGGCATTGGTCATCTTTATGTTTCTATTACAATATTATCAAACAAGTGTGCTAGATTTAGGCGCTTTCGCTGGTTCGATAGGAGTATTGTCTTTGTTACGCGGTATTTTGTTGTCGCCGTCTTTGTTGACTACACCAGTAAAAAAATGGGCAGTATCGAACGCTACGTTTTCGAGAAAAAGTTATTCTTATTTTATTTTAGCTTTTGTATTAATTTTAGTCAGCGCATTTTAAAGGGAGCGACTGCCGTTACCTGTCAAAAATCTTTCGATATTTTTATCGTTTTCAACGTTAATTTTTCAAAGATTTCCGCGAGCTGATTTTTTTCTTGAACACTCAATACGGATAATAATTCCTGCTCACGCTCTAGCACCATAGGTATTAATTGTTGATAAATGGATAAGCCTTGCTCTGTTAGTTTCAACAAGGAAGATCGCTTATCTTTTTTGTCCGTGCTTTTCAAAAGCAAACCTTGAGTCTGCATTTTTGTTATTGCGCGACTTGCAGGCATTTTTTCTAAATTAGTTTGTTCGCCTATTTGTTTTGCTGATAACAACTCACCGTTACCTAAACTGGCTAAAACTCGCCATTCTTGACGAGAAAGTTCAAACTTGCCGGTATAAATTTCAGCTATGTTATCACTCACTTTCGCTTGAAGTTGAGTGAGCTGGTAAGGAAAAAATTCAGTTAAGTTTAAGTTTTTCATTGTCTAGTATTCTCAGCTAATCTTGTGAAGGAGAATCGTTATCGATTCTAAATGATTCTGCATTCAAGTGATGCTTTTTCAATAGTTTATAGAATTCTGTACGATTTCGCTGAGCTATTTTTGCTGCTTGTGAAACATTACCCTCGGTCGTTTTTAGTAATTTAGCTAAATAATCACGTTCAAACTGTTCTCGCGCTTCTTGAAATGAAGGTAGTTTCGCACTTTGTGTTCGTAATGCATTATTAATTAGGCTTTCACTGATTAAGGTTTCAGTTGATAAAGCGACACATTGCTCAACCACATTTTGCAGTTGTCTAATATTACCAGGCCAGTCAGCTCTGATTAAAATTCCCATGGCTTCTTGACTAAAACCATTAATTTTATGAGACGTATTTTCAATAGCTAAACTGAGAAAGTGCTGTGCGAGAAGAGGGATATCTTCTCGTCGCTCAACCAGTGCAGGTAAAGTGAGCTCAACCACGTTTAATCGATAATAAAGATCTTCTCTAAAACTTTTATCAATAATCGCTTGTTGTAAATTTTTATGTGTCGCAGCAATAATACGAACATCGACTTTTATTGACTGTGTACTACCTACTGGGCGAACTTCTTTTTCTTGTAAGGCACGCAATAATTTCACCTGAAAACTCATCGGCATATCACCAACTTCATCAAGAAATAATGTACCTCCATCAGTTGACTGGAAAAGGCCTTGATGATTTTTATCTGCTCCGGTAAAAGCACCTTTGCAATGACCAAATAATTCTGATTCTAACAACTGTTCAGGTATTGCCGCACAGTTAATGGCGGTAAATTTTTTATCGTTACGCTTACTTGCCAAATGCACGGCTTTGGCAAGTAGTTCTTTACCTGTGCCGCTGGGGCTATGAATCAATAAGCTAAAATCGCTTTGTGCGACTTGGTAGGTTTGTTGTAATAAAGCTGACATAACGGTACTGCGGCTTATGATCTTTTTACGCCATAGTTCAGCTTTATCGTTAGTATTATTTGTGCTGTTCTGTGGCTGTAAACGAATTGCTTCTTGTACGGTTGATAATAGCTCTTGGCTTTCAAAAGGTTTTGTTAAAAAGCTAAATACACCTTGTTTAGTCGCATTGATAGCATCAGGGATTGTACCGTGGGCTGTCATAATAATTACGGGTAAGTTTGGTGCATGTTGACGAATTTTTTCGAACAACGCCATACCATCCATTCCTTCCATACGTAAGTCACTGACAACTAACTGAGGATGAAATGTTTTTAAAATGCCTAAAGCCATTTTAGCGCTATTTGCTGACTCTATTTGATAACCGGCTGCGGACAAACGAATACCAAGTAATCGTAATAAACTGGGGTCATCATCGACTAGGAGAATTTTCTCACGTTGCTTTTCATCGAATTTTTTTTCTTTATGCTCTAAACTCATCCTGTTTACTGCCCATGCTCATTAATATTATTTTCTATATTTTTTAATTGAAGGATCTGTTGCTGTAACGCTTTAAGTTGCTGTTGTAACTTATTTGATTTAAGTAGGTAAGCTTGCTTAATCATCAGTAGAGATTTCTTTTCTGCTGATATTGAATTCAGTAGTAATATTTGCTGATTTAGTTGTGTTTTTAACATAGTGAAAAAGGCAAAGTCGGCAGAAGTTAAATGAGTTTCTTTGATGTTATCTAATGAAAGTTGATTTAACTTACTTTTTGCCGTGAATGGATTGTGAATAGGAGAATTGGGTAGAGCAAAAAACAACACAGACTTTAAATTCCATGTTATAGGGGAAGTATTGCCAACTATTTCTTTTATATTACGTGCGTTATTTACCCTCGATTTCAATTGATGCTGGTGAATATTTTCGGTAATTTGTTCATCACTCAGTGCTGTAAGTGATAAATATAACTCCGCATAATTAATGTTATTACTTCCTGGTTTGGTAGTGGAATTATCGACTTTTAATAACTCACAGCTGGCTAACAGCGTAATCAAGACCATTATAAAGCTCACGTTGAGTATTTTTCGCATCACTTTGTTACACCTATAGCCGTTTGTTCATGAAAAGCATTCGGTAACGAGATTGTCATCGCCGTGCCGCTTTTTATGCCAGTATTACTTTTCATTTCAATCGTGCCATTAAGTCGCATAAGTAATTCCTTTACTATGGTTAAACCCAAACCACTGCCTTTTATATTTGTATTTTCGGCAGGTGTACCTTGATAAAAAGCATCAAATATTTTTTCTTGCTGGTTTGTATTTATACCACTACCTTGGTCAATAATTGCTAACTTCAATTGCCCATTACTCATTGAACACTCAATCTTAATCGTATCATTTTCATTTGAGTACTTAATCGCATTTGATAAGAGGTTATCTAAAATAACACTTAATTGCTTACCATTTACTTTTAGCTTAATTGGTTGGTTATTATGATTAATAGCTAGATTTTTACGTTTAATATCTAACCTTCGTTGTTGTAAAACGAGATCAATTAATGCAGTTAGTTCTACGGTTTCAAGATCTTGTAAACTGGTTGAATCAAGTACTATGTTGAAATCAAGTAGATCTTCAATCAAGCGCTGTAAACGCGTAACACTACTTCTTATGATGTTGGATATTTCTTGTTGCTCATCGTTTAGCTCACCGACACTGTTATCATAAAGTAATTCAGTGCCTTCTCTTATAGCCGCTAGTGGTGTTTTTAGCTCGTGAGAGATATGACGAATAAAACTGGATTTTTGTAATTCCAGTGCGTGTAAACGTTTACGCATAACCTCTAAAGCATCAGCGATTTCTTTTACTTCAGGTGAACCATTAAATACTACTTTTTCTTCGAAATTCCCTAACGCCAAACTGTGTATTTTATTGAGTAATTGTTTGAGAGGTTTTGTGATTAAAAAGATAAAAATTGCAGCGATGATTAAAGTAAAAGGAATTATCAGTAAGCTTTTCAACATATCATACCTAACATCGCTGGCAGATTTTTTGATTTCTTCGGCTTGGCTAATTAACAAGTTATTACTTTGCTCGGCAATTTTTTTACGTATTGATACGAGTTGTGTAAATTGTAGTTTTAGCGAATATAATGAAGATTCCTTTAATTCATGTGTCGACAAATAACGGTGAACAATGGTAATGACTTGTGTAAATTCACTACTGAGTAAACGTAAACTACTGTCAGTTTCGAATAGTGTATTGCTAGCGATAGTCTTTAATGTGTCCGTTTCGTGTTTCAAATAAGAGGCTAATAAATCCTGATCTTTTAATATCAAAAATTGGCTAGCACTTCTTTCCATTTTTCCTAAATTGAAATTGATTTTTCGATTTGTTTTAACAAGCTCCGCGACATTAAATATAGCGGAAGTACTTTGGTGTGAAAGCTGAGTCACTTGACTCGCACTATAAAGAAGAGCAAGTACTAAGGGGAAAGCTACCAAGGTAAAACCTAAAATTGTCAGCTTTCTAATGGAGAATAAATTGATATTAAAAATATCGGAAAAATGGAATTTTTTCATTTGAGTCACATATTGTATCGAAGTGAGTAGTTTAATTTTATTAAGGTAAATTACAAGAGTGTCGTTAATTTGAGACAGGCTGTTAAGCGTTGGTCTTAAGGGCTTTTCTGTAGTATTTATCTGCTAGTATCTGTTTTTATTAAGGTTATTATATTATTTGGTGAGTTCTTGCATTTTTATTTTATTTCTAAGTATTTTACCTGTTGCTAAAAAGCGACACTTATCAAAGAGAAAACCACTACAAATTTATATTTAATCAATAAAATCAAATGCTTGAATTTTTGGTTTGATTCCTGCTATATCAAGTTTGATATCAATTAAATCGATAACATTATTTATCAAACCTATGAATAAAGGAATTACCATGAACCCTATTAGCCTAAAAAAATTAACCTTAATCGTGAGCACTTGTGCTTTAGCTTCTTATTTTGTGAGCGCTAAAGAAGGTGAGTTGAATCTAGATCTTCCTGTTACTGAAGTTTCCGCAGTTAAAGTCATAGCAACTAAATCCGCACCATTAGATAACTTGAAAAATTCTGCCGGTGATATTTCAGAATTTTTAGCAAAATTTGATCTAGATAAAAATAGTTTACTCAATAAAGCAGAAATGCTTGCCAGTAAAAATGATCTATTATCAGAGCATTTCGAAGATATCGACCAAAACGCTGATGAAGAAATCAGTAAAGAAGAATTAGAAAGTTACTTTTCTGCAAAAACAGCGCAAAAGACAAAAATAAGCGATTTAGTTAAAAAGAGTTAACGTAATCGATGGATAGTATCTCTCTAGGATAGCTAACTCCCAATCTCCGGCTGTTAAAGACTTGCAGCCGGCTTTTTTATATTCTAACTCACTCAGTATAAGGTTGTTTTTATGGGTAATAAACCCACCAACATTGTTCCTATAGGCTCAATGACAAAGCATGTAAAAATAGATGATTGGATTTTTGAAGTAAAAACTGTACGTGCTTTAAGGGTTGATAAGCATGGTAATCCTTATAGTGCTATTGCAAATTTAACACTGAACGGTGATAACGTTTATATAGACGGATTGTTGACCCGTGAAAATGAGAAATTTAGCAGAAAAGATTTCCATGCATTTTATAAGTTTTGTCAACAAATGGATCTTAAACAAGCTAATTTTGATCGTTTCAAAAATAGCGAATTAGTCTCTGAATGTGTTGATGTTCAACCTATTAAACAAAAAGTAGTACTTAAGTTAGTGCGATGATGAATGCCAGAAACATTTTAGTTATCTGCGTACAATGTCTTTTTATTTACGAGAATTACTTTAAAATAGTATGACTTATTAATAGCGTTATATAACGAATCCTTCTTTATGTCATTAAGCACTGGGCGTCTCGATCGTTTTATCAGTGAACACTGCAGTATTAGCCGAAGAGCTGTGCGATTGATGTTAGCGCAAAAGCGTATAACTGTAGATGGCTGTATCGCGGATGATATAGGCCAGAAAATTGATAAATTTTCAAAAATAACGTTAGACGATAATATTTTGCAAGCCAATCAAGCACGCTATATTATGCTCAATAAACCCATTGGCGTGGTGAGTGCAACAAAAGATAAGCTACATAAAACGGTTATAGATTTACTTGAAGAACAAGATGTATTTTCTGATGGGTTAAGTGAAGAAAAAGAAAGTTTACATATTGTGGGCAGGTTAGATCTGAATACTTCAGGTTTGTTGTTGTTAACTAACGACAGTCGGTGGTCAGAACGTTTAACTTCCCCTGAGCATAAAGTAGAAAAATGTTATCTAGTGACTTTAGATAATCCAATCACTGATGATTATGCCGATGCATTTGCTGATGGAATGTATTTTTCATTTGAAAATATCACTACTAAACCTGCAAAATTAAAAATTCTTGCCAATAAGACGACTGACCAAGGTAATGAATATATTGCTGAAGTTAAATTAATAGAAGGGCGATATCATCAAATTAAGCGAATGTTTGGTCGTTTTCGTAATCCCGTTATTGGCTTGCATCGACAAGCCATCGGAAATTTAATATTGGATGAAAATTTAGCTGCTGGTAAGAGCCGTCATTTAACTGATGAAGAAGTGCTTGGTATTTTTATAAAGCAACAAGCCTAATCTGACTCTTGTGCGTCACTAATACGCTCTAAGCGTTCTTGTTCTTCTTCAAATGCCGCTTTTATTTCTTCCAATATTGTATCAACATTCGCTGATTTGTTATTTTCTTTAAATAAACCGGTTAATTCAGTTTCAGGGGTCAATTCTGCTTTTTCATACAAAGCCCACATTTCTTGAGCATATCTACTTTTCGATAGTTCTGGCGCAAACTGAGCGTAATAATCGGTAATATTGTCCACATCACGAACTAACATACTCTTTGCATTATTATTTGCTGAAGCATCTACGGCTTGTGGTAAATCGATAATTACAGGGCCATATTCATCAACAAGCACATTGAATTCAGATAGATCACCGTGAATTACACCTTCGCACAGCATAATTTTTACGTAATTCATCATAATCAAATGATCTTCAATAGCGTGTTCGCGAGGCATTATTACATCATTCAAACGTGGAGCAACGTCGCCTTCACCGTCGGTGATCAATTCCATCAAAAGAACGCCTTCAAAACAACCAAATGGTTGAGGCACTCGAATACCAGCCGCGGCTAAAGTATAAAGTGCGTCAACTTCGGCATTTTGCCAAGCATCTTCTTGCTGTTTTCTACCGTACTTTGAACCTTTTTCCATCGCACGTGCGCGACGGCTATTACGGCTTTTACGGCCTTCTTGATATTGAGCTGCTTTTTTAAAGCTCCGTTTATTAGCTTCTTTATATACTTTCGCGCAGCGAATATCTTCACCACAGCGCACCATGTATACAGTTGCTTCTTTGCCACTCATTAATTGGCTGAGCACTTCGTCAACAAGTCCATCGTCAACAAGCGGTTGCAGTCTTTTAGGTATTTTCATTAGTTAATTAAATTAGCGGTAGAGTTATTCTTCATCAAAATCTTCATCATCTTCTTCGATAGATTTTACCGAACGGAAGCCTTCTTTAACAATAATTTCAATATAAAATGAGGTTAAGCCAAGTTTTTCAGCTTCATCAATATGTTTGTTCAATGCTGTCAAATGAACAACTTCTGATTCTGCTTCAGTTATGCCATATTTACAATCGAAATCCCAAAAATCAACACCAGCTGGTAGCTTCTTATTTCTTTCTCTTTTTACATACTTTTTCACATCATGTTTTACACCTTCAAATAAACGAGCAAGTTTGATCTTTGGGTGTGTGATGTTGAATGTTTTTTTCATGACGATCCTAAATAATAAGGTTAAGAGAATTTGTAATTTGTTACATATGAAACGCATTTTACGTTAATTTTTACTTGGGTGCGACCGTTAGTATTTGCTAAAGTGAACTTGGCCATATTTTTCAATGTTTTTACGGACTTTTTATCAAGGATCTCTCCCATTATGCCATATTTATTTAAACGCTTATCACGACTCATTCTCGTTTCTATTACAACGCTTCCTTTTATTGTTAATGCTACTGACAATGTTGATTTCGAGCAATGTATTGACGGTATGAAAACACAAGCTACTGCCGCTGGATTTTCTGAACATATTCTTAATGATGTTATTCCAGCACTTTCCCCAATTGAAAGGGTGATTACTTTAGATCAACGTCAACCTGAATTTAGCCAAAGTTTTGCTGACTATTTAAAATTAAGATTAACTAATTATCATATTCAAACGGGACGTAAAAAATTAAGTGAACATAAAGTATTATTTGATAAATTGTCTAAACAATATGGTATTCCTGCACAATATTTAGTGTCTTTTTGGGGGTTAGAAACTAATTTCGGTCGCCATAAAGGTAAAATGTCTGTACTAAACTCTTTAGCAACATTGGCTTGTGATCAAAGACGTAGTAAATATTTCACATCAGAAATTTTTGATTTATTTCATTTAATTGATAATAAAACGGTGACGGTTAATCAACTCAATGGTTCTTGGGCTGGTGCAATGGGGCATATGCAATTCATGCCATCTGCATTTAGGAAATACGCTATTGATGGCGACAATGACGGAAAAATAGACCTTTGGCAGAGCGAAGCTGATGCATTAACTTCTGCAGCTAATTATTTAAATAGCATTGGTTGGTTAGAAAAAGAGCGTTGGGGACGACAAGTTAAATTGCCAGAAAATTTTGCTTTTAAAAAAGTAGAGTTTGATAAATTTTATCCCTTAGCGACCTTTAAGAATTTAGGAGTAACACGTGCGGATGGAACTGCTTTATCTGATTATAAAGTTGATGCTGAGTTAGTTTTACCTGCCGGTTCTAAAGGACCTGCCTTTTTAGTTTACCCGAACTTTAATGTGATTATGAAGTGGAACTTGTCAGAAAATTACGCCCTTTCCGTAGGTCTGTTAGCTAATCGTATTCAAGGTGCTTCTGGTTTAAAAGTAAATGATGATACCACTGCTGATTTGTACAAATCAGCAGAGCTACAGGCACTGCAAGAAAAGCTTAATACTATAGGGTACGATGTTGGGAAACCCGATGGAATTTGGGGTCCTAAAAGTCGTAAAGCCATTCGTTTGTATCAATTACAACATGGTTTAGTCGGAGATGGTTTTCCAAATCGCCAAGTTTTGATGAAAGCTGAAATTATTGGCTAATCCGGATACCTATTATTTATCACTAACGCTTTATCTATATTATCAAGTAAAGCGTTAAGTACTAGAGGATCAAAATGACTTCCAGATGATTCTTTCATTGTTTTGATTACTTCCTCTAAAGGCCAAGCTTCTTTGTAGCAACGTTTATGCGTTAATGCATCGAAGACATCAGCTACAGCAACTATGCGTGCGAATATATGAATATCTTCGCCAACTAAACCTTGAGGGTAACCTTTTCCATCAAATTTTTCGTGATGTTGTTGTGAAATAATGGCTGCATTTTGCAAAATTGGGCGTTTCGAACCATGTAATATGTCATAGCCAATCTGCGGATGACCTTTCATTATCGTCATTTCGTCATTATCAAGCCTGCCAGGTTTTAGTAAAACAGCATCTGGAGTTGCGACTTTTCCAATGTCATGCATTGGGGCGGCTTGTTTTAATAAATCACATTCTATTTGTGATAAGCCAAGTCTTTGGGCAATTAAGTAACTGACCTCAGCCATTCGCCTTATGTGGTTTCCTGCTTCACTTGAACGTGACTCTACAACATCACCTAATCGATAAATGAGGTCTTCTTGCGTATCAATAATTTCATTATTGAGTAATAAGTTGTCGAAAGCCAAACTGACATTTCCTGAAAATACTTCCAACAATTTACGATCAATGCTGTTGAGACTCTTAATTCCCTTCAAAAATAATAAGCTAACTTTATCTCCTTGGCTTGGAAAATAACCAACCAAAATGTCATCTTCGTAAATACTACATTTACTTTCAATCGCTTTGTTTAAATATTGGTATATTTCGCCATCTATAGAGTCGTCACCACTATCATCACTTATTTGGGCAATAACGCGATAGTCATGTTCAGAATAAATTGCCCCAACCCCTGTTATTTGCAATAGAGCACTGGCTTGGTCACTTCGCAATAGAGAAACGACTTGTTGTAGTAAACCACTAAAGAACTGCTGTAAAGTTCGCTGTTCTAGAACACTACTGGTTGAAGCAATAACACGCTCTAAACCAGAACGATAAAGCTCTTGATAAATACGCGCGTCTTCAATTTTTATAATATCTCGATAAGCTCGTAGCGCAGTAAATACCGTAGTAAATAATTTTGTTCGATTAAGTTCGGTTTTTTCTTTGTAATCATTAATATCATAATCAACGATAACTTTTTCTTCAGGTGCTTGTCCTGGTTGCCCTGTTCTTAGCACAATGCGAGTGAAGTGATTATCGAGCTCTTCACGCATCCATTTGGCGAGCAATAGACCAGCATCATCTGTTTCCATCACAACATCTAAAAAAACCAAAGCGACATCTTTTTCTTCAGCTAATACCTTTTTTCCTTCCTCTGCCGAATATGCGTGAATAAAAATCAAGCTGCGGTCATCTAAGGTAAATCTCTTTAACGCCATTTTAGTGATGGTATGAATATCTTTCTCATCATCAACAATAACGACTTTCCAAGGGGGGAGTGAGGGTGCTTCTGTTTGTTCAAGAAATGATAACGCCATAGCCAACTTAGTTTAAATAAATCTTATATTAGGTATAGCTAATAAATTTGAAAAGCTAAAGTATAGTGACAATATTATCGAGAATATTGTCACTAATTATGATGGGCTTATTAATTTATAAGCATTTAATGCTTTGAAATACAGAGCCTATTCTTTATATGAAAGCCAGTGAATTCGTGAATCGAGGAAGTCGTTCACGCTTTCGCAGCAATTAATAACCACTTTGTAAAAGCGACTACAGGTGGATAGGTGAGTTGTTCATTAGGCGTAACTAAATAATACCCAAAACTACTGGTTACGGGTAAATCAAGAGCAGGCACTAACTCTTTTTTATCGAGTTCACTTTGAATTAAAAACTTAGGGAGTAATGCAACACCTAATTCAGCGGTGGCGGCCTTGGCAATAATGGATACTTGTTCGAATAACATTCCCTGATTTGTTGGCGGTTTGGCTCTATTTTGTAAAAACCAATCTTGCCAAGCTTGTGGGCGTGTTGCTAAATGTAAGAGGGGGAGCTTCTTCAAATCATCGATGTTTTCTAAACATTGTTTTTCTAATAATTTTGGTGAACAAACAGGGATAGATTCTTCGCCCATTAAAAAGGTACTTTGAGTATTGGGCCAATCAGGCGAACCATAATGAATCGCAAGGTGGAGATCCTCACTGTGAAAATCAAAAGGTGCTAATTTAGAAACAAAATTCACGGTAATATCTGGATGTTTCTCTAAAAAATCAGCAAATTTTGGAATTAACCAACGGGCACCAAAGGTAGGCAAAATTGCTAGATTCAATGTGCCACTCATCGGACTGGTTATTGCTCTTAATGAAGCATTTAAAATAAGTTGTAAGGCTTGATGAACTTCTTTTGCATACACCTCTCCTTTTGCAGTCAAATTAATCGTCCTTTTGACGCGGGTGAACAACTCAATATTTAGTTGCTCTTCTAATGCCTGCACTTGGCGACTAATTGCACCTTGGGTTAAATTTAGCTCTAACGCTGCAGCAGTAAAGCTTCCTGTTCTCGCTGATGCATCAAATGCCATTAACATACTAGTACTTGGGAGTAATTTTCTTTGAAAGGCCATCAAATTTTTCCATGTGTTTTACTTGTATCATTACCAAAGGTAATGCTTTGATGAGATAAAGTCGTTTGAAGCTCATTACTTGATAGTACACTATGATTGAAATATATACACTTATCTTTAAGTTTGTAGTATCTCATATTAATAAAGCATGAGTTAACAACATGACTTAGAGTAATTGCTTCACTTAACTTAAGGAATAAAAATGGCCAAGGCAGAAAAATATATCCCAACCCCAAAAGCTCAGGAATTTCTAGATAAAGTAGAAAACGGCAAGCACGATAGACAAATCATCAATGGTTTAAAGAAGTTTCTTGATGATCGTGCACCTGAGGATATGTTGAATTTTTATTCTGAAGATGAAAAGAAAGCGCTAATTGCGATAAAAGGCACTGAGCAAGATATTGAATCTCGTATGCCAGTTAAAATTACGCGGCATTATTACGATTTAGCAAAAAATAGCTTACCTCTACAAACCTTAGTTAAAGCAAGTCCTGCTGAAACATTTGATATGCAAGGTGCACCCGATCCTGGTAATCAAATGAGTTATAGTCCAATTGAAGGCTTAATTCATAAATATGAACTTGGACTCATTTATGTTGCGTCAACTTGTTCTGCTCATTGCCGGTTTTGTTACCGCGAGGAATTGATTGCCAAAAAAGAAATCACTCGAGATGACGGTACTGCTGAGCGTAAAGGTTTAGCACAAATATCTGAACTCGTTAAATATATCAATGAACATAATAAAATTGTTAATGACAATGGTGGTATTCACCCTGAAACAGGTCGTGAAAAACTACGTGAGATTTTGATGTCAGGTGGCGATCCTATGGTGCTACTGAATAAAAATTTAGCGCAATGGTTTTCTGCATTAGCAGATGCGGGTATAGAAAATATTCGTATTGGCACTAAAGAACTCGCTTTTTTCCCTGACCGTTTCGATAAAGAGTTTTTTGCCATGATGGATGATTTCCACGCAGCCTATCCTGGTATTCGTTTTCGCATGATGGTGCATTTTAATCATCCTGATGAATTTTTACAAAAAGATGAAAATCGTAACTTTATTGATAATCCTGATGGCGGCTTAATGTGGATCGAAAGTACACGCAGAGCTGTTGAAGAGTTAGCAAATAGAAACTGGATTTCCATTGAAAACCAAGCACCTTTTATTAAAGGTATAAGTAATGATGCAACCGCGATTCGTATTATGCAGCGAGAGTTAAAACGTAATCGTATCGAAAATCATTACTTTTTCTGTGGCCGCGATATTATTGGTCATAAAGCCTTTAATTTGCCCATTGAAGAAGCATGGAAATTATTGAATGACTCTCAAAAGGGGCTTTCTGGTGTTGAAGCTCACGCTAGATTGTCAATTACTCACTATTTAGGAAAAACTGAAGTAGTGGCTGTTACTAATGAACCTATGCCGGGAGTACCAGGCACTGAACATGGTGTTGTGATCTTTAAGTTATTACGTGGTGCAGCTGGCGCTCATAACAAAGGTCAGGTTGCTATTGTTGGGCGTAATCCTGAAGCTATCTGGTTTAGTGGTTATGAAGATAGAGTTATATTTGATGAAGCCGGTCTATTTCAGCATTCTATGCAAGACACCAGTAGTATTGAGTTGGTGGTAAATAGTTAATCAGCTAGCTATTTAACTAGAATAATAAAGCCGACTATTTGTCGGCTTTTATGTTAAGGATGAACAGTATGTCGCGGTGCTATGATGGTCAAGAGCGACGATATTCAAATTTTCAACGTCGGCATTATTTCAATAGCGTAGTTACGAGCCAAGAAGATATGTCACTAAGTTGTTCCGGTAACACACTATGGGGCATACGGTAAGATTGCCATTTAGCTTGATATCCAGCGTCTATAAGTAATTGATTTGCCATTTTACCTGAGCTCATTGGAACTACTTCATCTTGATCGCCATGATTTTGCAAAATGGGCGTATGCTTGTTTTCTTCTGTTAAGTTATCAGGTAAACGATCGGCTGTAGGCAAATAGCATGATAAAGCCATTATTCCGGCTAATTTTTTTGGATATCTCAGACCTGTAAACAAACTTACCACGCCACCTTGGCTGAAGCCGGCAAGTACTATCTTATCGGCAGAAATACCTGAATCAATCTGTTGTTGGATAAGTGCATGAACTGCACTTTCAGACTCAAGTACGCCAGGCATGTCAGCTCGGTTATGCAAATCCATACTTTTAATATCGTACCAAGAACGCATGACATAACCTTGATTAATGGTGACAGGTTGCTCGGGTGCGTGTGGAAAAATAAATCGAATACCATGTGTTTTTGGTAAATTTAATACGGGAACAATCGGAGCGAAACCATCGCCTGAATCGCCAAGGCCATGAAGCCATATAACACATGATGTAGCTGTAGATTTTGGTTCTATAATGATGCGTTCTAAAGATTTTATCGACATGTACTTTACTTATAGTAAGGAATTTTATTTGCCGACTATGATAACAGTCCCTAGCGGTTTCCTAAAGCGGTTGCTTTGTTTGTGATATTAAAATTTTACTTTGCAAGGGACTTCCACTCATTATTTTTAGGAATGAGCGAAAGACATAACAACTATCAATTAAAAGCTCTTTCTTCAAGTTTCAAAATGAAAACATCTTCAACATAGAACTGATCTGCGCTGCAGCTATTCCACCAGTGTTGCCAAGGAGAACCATCGTTTGATTTTTCTGAAGTCTCCGTCAATTCAGGCATATTTAATAACGCATTTAACTCAAGTGGCTTGCTTAAACTTCCTTCTGAAATTAAATGACCATAGGGTGAACGTCGTTTGATCATTTGTGGCTTGAGCTTAGCTGGATCATCAAGCCCCATACTACCCACAAGTTCATAGAAACTGGCTAAAGTATTATCGTGAAAGTTTTTCACTCGGTCGCTTTTATCTTCAAGGTCAATAGCTTTGCTTCTGGCTGGATCTTGTGTGGCAATGCCTGTTGGGCAATGATTGGTATTACATTGTTTTGATTGTACACATCCCAGTGCTAGCATCATTGTTCGCGCTGCATTAACGGAGTCAGCCCCCATTGCAATTTTTGTTAATAAATCGAAACTGGTTGCCGTTTTACCAGAAGCAATAATGTGTATTTTATCACGTAACCCCACACCTACTAATGCATTGTGAACAAAACTAACCGCTTCTAAACACACCATGCCAAGGCGATTTGAAAACTCGATTGGTGCAGCGCCGGTACCTCCTTCTGCGCCATCTACTGTAATAAAGTCGGGAGTTATTCCTGTTTTAAGCATTGCTTTACAGATACTTAAGAATTCAGCGGGGTTGCCTATACACAACTTAAAACCAACAGGCTTACCACCACTAAGCTCTCTGAGTTTATTTACAAAATTTAATAGCGCTATAGGTGTTGTACATTCAGGGTTAACTGCAGGTGAAACGCAGTCTTTATCTGTTGGAATGTTACGAATAGCGGCAATTTCTCTCGTTATTTTGGCTTTAGGTAATACACCACCATGGCCGGGTTTAGCACCTTGACTTAACTTAATTTCAATCATTTTTACTTGTGGTTTAGTCGCTGTATCAATGAAGTTTTTCTCATCAAAGTTACCTTGATGATCACGACAACCAAACAATCCAGTACCTATTTGCCAAACAATATCGCCGCCATGTTTTAAGTGATAAGGACTAACACCACCTTCTCCGGTATTGTGTGAACAATTTGCTTTTTTAGCGCCTAAGTTGAGAGCGGCAATTGCATTAGCACTTAAAGATCCAAAGCTCATTGCTGAAATATTTAAATAGGAAGCTTGGTAAGGTTGACGACAATCAGCGCCACCAATTTTAATGCGCTTTGCAGTATTCGTGAGGATTCTAGGTGCAAGTGAATGCCATAAACTTAAATAATTTTCAGCCAGTAAATCTCGTTGTGTACCAAAGGCGACAGTATCACGAACGTTTTTTGAACGTTGATAAACCAAGGTACGCTGTTCACGGTTAAAAGGACGTTCTTCGGTGTCATTGGCAATAAAGTATTGTTGTATTTCAACACGGTATGATTCTAGGAAATAGCGTAGATAAGCGACTACAGGATAGAGTTTATTGAGGTTATGCTTACTGTAATTAAGATCGTAATAACCTATTAAGCTATACGAAACAGTAAACAACAAAAAGACTACGTTGAGCCAACCAGATGATTGACTGAGTAATAATAGGGCACTGATGTTACCTATACTTGTAATAAACCAGTAGATTTTTTGCATTACGGTCATATTGCTTCCTTTCTTATTATGCTGATATCACGCTACTTTCTCATTTTATAGTCTGTAATAGCAAGTAACGATGACTCTGTTCCATAAATGCGACAAACTCATTTTTGACGTGTGTCGATTCCGATACATGTGTATTTTGGTAAAAACGACTTTATATTTTTTTATTTTAATAACAATGGGTTATGTTTTTTTGTTTGTTGGCATATCTCTTGTAATACATAACTTAATTCTTCATCAATAAAATGTAGCAAAAATTATGGATATACAAAGAGAAAAACAAGCAATACCTTTGTGGCGTAAATATTGGTATGTACCAGTCTTACTGATGTTAGCTCTAGGAACTTATAAGCTAAAGACTTTCATTGGTGATGCATCTTTTATCGTTAACAAAAGTGAATTAGTCACAGCCGTTGTTACACAAGGCCGTTTTCAAGTGAATGTTCGAGCTACTGGGGTTTTAAAACCTGTATATATTCGCTGGGTTTCAGCTCAAGTTTCTGGCCGTGTTGAGCAAGCTTTTGTAAAAGCTGGCGCAAATGTAATAAAGGGACAAACCCTCATGCAACTTTCTAATCCTGAGTTGCACCGAGAATTAGAAAAAGCACGTTGGGAATTTGAGGCGAAGAAGGCCGAAAACTATGCGGCTTATGTATCGCTTGAGTCTCAATTACTTGATCTAGAAAACTCTGTTGTCGAAGCTGATTATAGCTATCAAAGTAGCAAGCTAAAACTTGATGCTGAGACCCAATTAATAGAACAAAAAAATGCCACTGTATCAGCCTTAGATTATCAGCGAAGCCAGTTAGCGGTTAAACAACAAAATCAATACTGGTTATCACAGCAGCAAAAAGTTGAAAAAATGAAAGCGAGCTTATTGGCGTCAAAAACAGCTCAAAAAGCACGCTTAGGTTTAGTTGAAAATAACTACCAGCGTATCAAGGATCAAGTTGATGCTTTATCTGTAAAAGCGACAACTAATGGTGTGGTTCAGCAAGTTTCACTTGAGTTAGGAGAGCAGGTTCAAGTCGGTAGTAGTGTAGCTTTGATTGCAGACCAACGTTCGTTGTTTGCTGAACTACAAGTGCAAGAAATTAAAGTCAGTGACATTTCAATAGGGCAAACCGTTGTTGTCGATACGCGTACGTCAAAAATAACAGGCAATGTTATACGTATTGATCCAGCAGTGACCGCAGGTATTGTTCAGGTAGATGTGAAGCTAACAAGTATTTTACCCAATGAAGCTCGTCCTGATTTAACGATTGATGCTTTAATTGAAATTAGTAATATAGACAGCGCCCTTTATGTAAAACGTCCTGCATTTGCCCCAAGAAATAGTCAAGCTACGCTGTACCGTTTATCTAAGGATGATAAGTTTGCACAAAAACAAAAAGTAGCTTTAGGGCAAAGCTCTGTTAACCAAATTCAAATATTGTCAGGTCTTGCTGTAGGAGATGAAGTCATTATTTCTGATACTTCTGACTGGCAAGAACATAACGAAATTATGATCAATTAATGTACTTTTAAATCACATCATTATTAACTAATTTATTGGAGAATTACATGACTGCGCTTATTGAACTGAAAGACATCACCAAAACATTTTTAACAGAAGAAATTGAAACACGTGCCATAAATACAATTAATATTACGATTAACAAAGGTGAATATTTATCGTTAAGTGGACAGTCCGGCTGTGGTAAATCGACTCTTTTAGCTTTATTAGGTTTATTAGATTCGCCAACGTCGGGTACGTATCATATTAATAATGTTGATGTCTCTTCATTGTCTCGAGATGAACGTGCAAAAATAAGAAGCAAAGAAATTGGTTTTGTTTTTCAGTCTTTTAACCTTATTTCAGATTTAACCATTTTTGAAAATGTGATGTTACCTCTCACCTACCAGTCAGGCTTAGACAGTAAAGTGATTAACGACAAAGTAAACGACGTACTAGAAAAAGTAGAGATGTTACATCGCAGAGACCATTACCCGTCACAATTATCAGGCGGACAGCAACAACGAGTCGCTGTTGCTCGTGCGTTAGTTAATGACCCAGCTATCATCCTAGCCGATGAACCTACAGGTAACTTAGACTCTAAAAATGCCCAAGCAGTATTAGCACTATTTGACAAACTACATCAAGACGGCGCGACTATTTGCATGGTTACTCATGATCCTGTGTCAGCAAAAAGAGCAAGTAGGTGTTTAGAAATGTTTGATGGTTGTTTAATTGCGGATAACGTTAATATCCCTTCTATATATAACACTCCATCCGAAACAGCTATCAAATTAGCAGCAAGTTAGGAGATTAATATGTCAGTATTAATAGATATAAAATATTCATTAAGATTATTATTTAAAGCCCCTAAATTTACTGCAATGACACTGTCAGTACTCGTAGGTGGTTTATCAATAAGTCTATTTACGTTTTCATTTTTGTATTCCACACTATACAAATCTCTACCTTTACCTGAAGGAGAAACTGCATTAGCGTTTTCAACTGATACTATTGGTATTACAAACAACCTAGATCCTAACCAAAATTCGCTATCAGCATATCAATTCACCAAAATGGCTAAAAGTCAGGAAAGCCTAGCTGAATTTGGTCTGTATTCGTCAAGAGCTGTAAGATTAACTTTAGATGAGGCAGGAAAAAATATTCCTGCAAGTTATGTAGATAGTGGTTTTTTCTCTTTTAGCCGAACTCAAGCCTTGATGGGGCGTACAATTCAACAGCATGATATGGCCGCAGGTTCGACACCTGTAGCTGTTATAAGTCATGACATATGGCAGAACGAATTTTCAGCGAATGACAATATTCTCATAACACCAATTAACCTAAATGGTGTATTAACAAATGTTATAGGTGTTATGCCTCAAGGGTATCATTTTCCTGATGTTGCAAAAATATGGCTTCCTATTGCCGAATCTTCACTTGAAGCGCAACAAAATAGTTCGCTTTATTTTTCAGCGTACGCTCGACTCAATGATGATGTTTCACATGAACAAGCAACAACAAAATTAAGTAGTGCACTCGACCAACTTTACCAACAATCTGTCGTCTTATACGACCAACCAATAGCAAGTAAAGTTGTCTATTTACGTACCTTTCCTATGGACCAACTAAATGGTGTTGGCGATACTATTTTTATCTTTTTAAATGTTGTTGCTTGGTCAATACTGATACTTGGTTGTATTAACGTAGGTAACTTGCTACTGGCTCGCTCTATTGAACGTCAAAAAGAAACGGCCATTCGGGCTGCACTTGGTGCATCAAGTAAACGTTTAATCAGCCAATTGATGTGGGAAGGAATTATTATTACAGTAGTTGGCGCAGTACTCTCAGTATTATTAGTCGGCGCAGCATTAGATTTTACCGATGTTATCCTTCATTCTTGGATGCCAAATGGTATGGTTTTTTGGTGGCATTGGGCAATGGACATTGAAACATTAGGCATGGCATTAGCCGTAACACTCGTTACTATTATTCTCGCTGTGTTCTTGCCTGCTTGGCGATCAGCCCATCAAGATATTAATACCACGTTACGATCGGGTACCCGTGGAGCACAAAGCAAAAAATCAGGTAGGTTATCTCGACTACTCGTCACTGTCCAAGTGTTTATCGTCGCAACATTAATGCTACTCGGTTCACTTTCTGGTTATATTTCACAAAAATTTATTAATTTAGAGATTGGTGATGACTACAGTAACGTAATGAGAGCGACAATTACGCTACCAACAAATAAATATAAAGAAGAGCAAGAGCAAAGTTTATTATTTCAATCACTGCTTAATAGCATTAAAAACAACCCTAGTGTTGTTGACGCTCATGCAAGTAATTATGCTGGTTATTTTCCACTAACACTCTCTGAAGTTGATGATGATGTTGAAAAACCAAGTGTTGATACATTTAGCATCATAGGGGATACAGAATTTATCGGTATTACTCTTATAGACGGAAGGCACTTAACTCATCAAGACAAAGTGGGCCGAAGAGATGTAGCTCTTATTAGTCAATCTATGGCGAATAGATATTGGCCAGGAGAGTCTGTACTTGAGAAAAAAATTGTATTAGACGTAAATAAACAAATGAAAACCTTCTCTATTGTCGGTGTCGTTACCAATAGGATGAATCCTCGTACTATTTTTGGACAATTAGATAGCCAAGATGAAATATACATTTCTGGTTTGCAGTTCATTCAACGTCAGCAAAACATCTATTACAAAACTATGGTTTCAGGTGTCAATGCAGAAGAAATTTTCTATCAAGGGTTATTTGAAACCGACCGGAACATAGAGTTAGATCGTGCAGTACAAAGAGCTGATAATAACCGTAATGTTATGCGAGATTCTATGCGGTTAGCATCGAAGGTGACTTTTGGTACCGCTTTTTTTGCACTCGTACTCGCTCTAGTCGGCATTTATGGACTGTCAGCAAATTCAGTTGCCTTACGCACTCATGAAATTGGTATACGTCGTGCTGTTGGGGCAACAGACAAAAAAATAGTGTTCATGTTTATTAAACAAGGCATAAAACAATTAGCCGTCGGTTTAGGCAGTTCACTGGTTGTTTTTACATTAATATCACTTGTTTTCCATGAGTTTACATCGGGTATATTACCCGGATATCTCTACTTCGCATTAGCATTCTGTGTGACTTCAGGGTTATCTTTAATTGTTATGTTAGCTATTTACGCGCCAACAAGAAGAGCCGTTGTCATGGAGCCTAGCGCTGCGTTGCGATATGAATAATAAATATTGAAATAGGGCGAAAGTCACTCGGGATTTTCGTCCTATTAACTTCAAACATTGATACAAGTTATTGATGAATTTATTTATCTTATGCGTTTACATGATATATTTTACTAACAAAATATATAGTTGACCAACCAACAGGCTTAACGATTTGTGATTAAAAGTAAAATCCTCATTGCTGATGACGATCTAAATATCATTGCTAGTTTAAAATATATGTTGTCAGAAGAAAATTTTGATATTTTGGCAATGACAACACCACAAGCTGTGTTAGAGAACTTAAAAGTAACTACCGTTGATTTGGTGCTGCTCGATATGAACTTTCAGCAAGACACAACGTCAGGCGCTGAAGGTTTGCAACTTGTTGATGCCATTAAAAAGTTTGACGATAGTATTCCGATTATTGTGATGACGGGTTGGGCAACTGTAGATATTGCTGTTGAAGCAATGCGTGCTGGCGCTAGAGATTTCATTCAAAAACCGTGGAATAATGAACGCATCATTAGCGCAATTAAAACTCAAATAAAGCTCGCCAAAACTGATCGTCGTGTTCAGCGTTTAAGCCAAGAAAATAAATTGCTAAGCGCAGATAAATTTCCACAATCAAAAAATCAAATTATTGCACAGTCGCCTGCAATGAAAACATTATTATCTTCATTAGAAGAATTAGCCCAAAGTGATATGAGTATTCTTCTCACGGGTGATAATGGCACAGGAAAAAGTATGTTAGCTTCTTATGTGCACCAATGTTCATCAAGGGCTGAGAGCTCTTTTGTTCCTGTGAATATGGGAGCCATTCCTGAAAGTTTATTTGAAAGTGAAATGTTTGGACATTTAAAAGGAGCATTCACCGACGCTAAAGAAAATAGGATCGGCCGTTTTGAAATGGCAGAGCAGGGGACATTATTTCTAGATGAACTTGCTAATATCCCCATGGCTCAACAAGCTAAGTTATTACGCGTTTTAGAAGAGAAAAGGTTTGAAGTCGTTGGAAGTAGTAAATCACTCATTGCTGATGTACGAATTATTTCTGCCACTAATTGTGATTTAGCAAAAGCGATTAGTGAGCAACGATTTAGACAAGATTTGTTTTACCGCTTAAATACGATTCAATTACGTGTACCGTCTTTGCACGAACGCATTGAAGATATTGAACCATTGGCGAATCATTTTTTACAAAATTTTAGTGGGAAATATAATATTGTTGCGCCGGAATTATCAACAGATGCCATTGATAAATTACAACAGTATTCTTGGCCGGGTAATATTCGTGAACTAAGTCACCTAATGGAAAAGCTACTTTTTACCTGTAAAAAATCAATAATAGGCGCGCGTGATTTATTACTCGAAAATATCTACCAATCTGCAGGAGACGTTGAGGAAAATAGTGGCGATATACCAGCCAATAATTTGTCATTATCTTTAGATGAAATAGAGAAACTTTCGTTAATTAATCGTTTGAAACATCACAGAGGTAATGCCACAGAAACAGCAAAATCTTTAGGTTTAAGTCGGAGTGGCTTTTATCGTCGCATGAGTAAATACGGTCTTGACTAAATCACAACGAAAACAAAAAAACGATCACAGTTTATTGGCTTTGTTTTTATGCTTACCCTGTTTAGTTATTACATCAGTGGCCCTTTTTATAGCGAATATTTCAGCATATTTGATTGCTTTTATCATTATTATTTTATCACTGATAGCGGTGTTTATTGTTGTTATTTCTCAACAACGATCTCAACAACAAATTAGAACCTTGTCCAACATTCTAGAATCTATGATTGATGGTGATTATAGTTTGCGTGGACGAGAGCAAGATAATAAGGCTTTTCAAGAATTATTAACGTTAGTTAATAATTTGGCCGACACATTGGCTTTAAGTAAAATCGAAGCAAAAGAAAGTCGACAATTACTTGAACGTATAATGCAACAAATGGATGCAATGGTTCTGGCTGTGGATGAACATGGCCGAATTGTAATGGCAAATGATTCTGCTCAAAAATTATTGAAAATTGATATGTCTCAACAAACGCATCTATTGTTTACGAGTCTAGCAATAGGGAAAATTATTAGTGAAGCACAAAGCGGAATTATTGATTTTGAACAACCTCAACTTAGAGGCGAACATTTTCTTTTTAAAGAATACTTTTTAAGTGAAGGTAAGCAACATCAACTATTTTTGATTACTTCTGCACAGCGTTTACTCTTAGAAAAAGAACGAAAATCATGGCAGAGTTTGTTACGTGTATTAAGCCATGAAATGAATAACTCCCTAACGCCAATTTCCAGTATCAGCCAATCAATGCGAGCTAAGTTGCAAGATGAGAATAAAGAGCTGAATCGAAATTCGTTATTAACAGGTATAGATATTATCAACGAACGAGCCAGTTCTCTTAGCTCATTTATTGCTAGCTATAGTCAGCTTTCTCATTTACCTGAACCTAACAAAAGTACTTTTGCCTTAAAAGGTTTTATTAATAATTGTGTCGCACTCTTTAGTGATAGCAGTATTTCATTTCCTGATACTTATATTGAATTTGACAATGTAAACGTTAATGCAGATAAAGCACAATTAGAACAAGTTTTTATTAATGTGCTAAAAAATGCTAATGAGGCGATGGAAGGACCTAATCAGAAAACCAATAAAACGATTGATGTGTTTTGTAAAACCGATGATAAATATTTTCATATTCACATTTGTGATTCAGGTAGTGGTATCGCGAATAAAGACAACTTATTTGTCCCTTTTTACAGTACGAAACCACAGGGCAGTGGCATTGGCTTAGCTTTGTGTCAGCAGATTATATTTAATCATGGTGGGCTATTAACGTTAACGAATAGAAAAGATACACAAGGGGCGGAAGCTATTATTTCACTCCCCAAATATTAATTAGCAGGTTTATTGTAGATTTAATAATCTGCAATTGGTTAAAAAGATATTCTTTTATTATAATTACTTTCAATTGATTGCAATACCTTAATAAGTGGGTATGATCCTCGACTTTTCTAAATTATTGATAGTCTATGCTTTAAGACATGACTAGCAATAATCTTCATATTGGAGTTTGTAAAGTTTAATGAAAAAATTGTTATCTTCACCTGTTCAAATGTCTTTGTCGACTGTTGAAAATCATGTTTATCAAAATGCCCTAAAATACTTTACGCCACTAAGTTTAAATTTAATGGCTGTTAAAGTTTCACAACGTCCAGATGACTTTCTTGGTTGGTGTGGCGAATTAATCCGATTATGCCGTGAAGATCTAAATATGGATCTTTTAGATGAAGAACAGTTTTCCCCGTTAAAAAAATTACAAGAGACCCTTGAAATTGGCTTTAGTCTTAGCCAATTTAAAATGGCCCGTATTGCCCCGTGGCCAATATTTGTTGGTTTTATAGAGCAACAAAACAAGATTCATGCATTAGATGAACGTTTAAGTTTATTGAGCTACCTTGATGAAATTCGTCAACAACCGTTAGCTGATCTAATTGAAGAAGATCGATTAGCTTTTGCCGGAAAGCACACGACTAATCATGATTATAGTGTCTATAATTTTGATGTTGAATGGTTTGCATCAACGAAAGGCGCTAAAGTTTTTCATATGTTATTAGCAAAAAATCCTGAGAAGTTTGATGCTGCATTAGCGAATATCCCTTTAACGGGAGAAGTAAATTATGAAAACTATCAAAAGTTTGTTAACGATTTTCAACAAATTTTTAAAGAATATACCCAAGATAAGGCTCAAGGTGAGAAAGCACCTTTAGCTGCCGCTACTCGTCTATTAGCTATGCGAAGACCCGATCAATTTATTGCACTGAACAATAATAAAATTGATATATTCTGTCAGGGTTTATCCATTGCTAAATTTAAAAATACCGACTTTTCTTCATATTGGCACGACATGATTGGAACTTTGCGTACTTTCCCGTGGTGGCATCATGCTAAACCAGAACCGAAAGTTCAAATCGTTGATGAAAATGAATCAACTGATACAGATGAAATGGTGAGCAATGAAGTAAATTATGAGTTGGCTATATGGAATAACCGCGCCGTATTAATGGATTTATTTCTATTTGCTGATGTTGAGTTAGCAGAAAACTCAAATTTCATTCGCTTACGAGATAAAGCTCGTAATAAAGTGATGACAAAATCAAAGGCTACGCCTAAAAAACGTAGTAAAGAGTCAGCAGAAGTTATAGTTGATATCGCATTAACATCAGATGATTTACCTGAATATATGCAAGGTAAACGTGATTCAATTATTGCCCAGGTTAAAAATGGTAAAAGTGTTGAGCAAGCTATTGGCTTAATGCGTGCAATTTTTGGCTAATCATCCTCTAAACATTTAGCGTAAGCGAAATGCCAGACATAAAAAAACACGAAGTTGACCAGGTCAATTTCGTGTTTTTTATTTTTATCGTTTAACGTTTATTTTTTGTAGCTAGAAGCAATGTTATCCATTCGTTCATTAGCGCTTTCAATAGAAGATTTAGCACCTTCAACTGATGACTTAACACCCTCAATAGTTGCATTGTTCATGCTTTGCTGGTTTTTTATAGAGGCAACTTCATCAGTCAATTCATTCACTTTATTTGTTAGCGTATCAACTTTTTGAGTTAGGCTGCTGACACTTGCTTCTAAACCCTCACTGTTAGCACAACCTGTGGCAGTGATTACAATCGCGATTAAAGCAATTTTCTTTATTAACATAGTATTTTCTCTTTTTTATATTTCAATGCTAAGCATGTCACATAATATCAGCATTGTATTCATCAATAATTATTAGAATACACAATGAGCTATTTAGTTGATTTATGAATGACTTCTTCTACTTTGGAAACTAATAAGTCAATTTTTATTTCGAGAAGCTTATTATGCTCTAATATTTCTTTATTTTGTTTACGTAATTCTCTGTTTTTAACATTAGTGTTAGAGAAACCAAAAAATCGATTAATAAATTGCGCACCTATAAAACTCATTAATCCCACACCAATGTAGAACATGCACATTACAACAACTCTACCTGCTGTCGTGACTGGATAATAATCGCCAAACCCTATTGTACTAGAACTCATTTGCAGTGCCCAAAAAGCGTTAGCATAAGTCTTAATGTTTGCTGTAGGATCTGAAGATTCAACATGCAGTAAAAGTTGAGCTGTTGCTGCCATGATTAGATATAAGGTTAATACCGTTAATATTAAAATATATCGAGATTTGTAATTCTTAATACCAAATTCATCAATAGTATATGGTTTAAGTTTATGGTCAATTATCATAATTATGTCAATTTATTGTTCAGATATTAAATACTATTATTCAATGCTTTCGTTAACGTGTCGAATTAAATCATCCATTAATTTACGTTTTATTTCAAGCTGTTGTTCTGGAGATAGATCATACTTCAACGCTAATACTTCGTAATCATCCTGCCCTAAACTCACGGTTAAACGAGGTCGTTTAGGCCTTTTGTTAGTAGGAAGTCCTAAAATGTCACGAATTTGATCTGACGGACTCAGACCAGCGTGCAATGCCTGAGTACGAATGGCTAATTGAATTTTTTCATCCATATCAAATGCAACTTGCACTGCTTTGACTGCTTTTATCGAAGACTGCCATTTTTCAGGTAATTTTCTGCTCACAATTTAGCTCCCGGGGAATATATCGACAATATCAGACGTAGGGCGATATAAAGTGATAAATAAGTCTGTATCACCATCTTGCCATACCTCAATATCAATGCCACGAGATTGCTCTTCATCAATTAAAGTGTAAAGTTCAAATTGCTCGCCAGATTCATTTCCTTCATAGGCACTCAAACTTTCAGTACGATTATCTTTACGATGAAAATAGCCAACTTTTGAAAAAACTTGCTGTTGATATTGTGGGCTACTCCAGCCAGTTGTTAATGATGAATCTGACTTCCTTTCAAGAAAGGCTTCTCCTGGTTCATCAAATACAGTGGCGAATTCATCTAAGTCAAAAAGTGATTCAATATCTTGGTGTTGAATTTTAAGGGCGAACTTAAGGAAAGTTTGATCATCTTTTTCGATGGTTAGGAAAAGCTCAAGGTTGTTGGCACCTTGTAAAACCCATTCGGTTTGCGTCTCATTTTCAAATTCATAACAATTAATTGCAGATACTTGAAATTGCTGTGTTCGCAATTCTTCTGGTAAAGCGAAACTATCAGTCAGTACGATAATGTCTTTAATTTTTAATTCGTCAGCCGAGTTTACTTGACGTTCGTCATCTTGCTTTTTAAATAGTCGTTTTAGAAAACTCATATTCAGATCCTAAAAATCCGCCTAGGTGTTGGGAGGGTAACATCTAGGCGGTTAAAACGGTGTTTGAGAATCAATAATGATTCTCAAACGCTATATTACTTCTGTTTAGCTTTCAAACGGTCTAATACTGAGTTGGCACTATTATCAGAGCCACCAATACCAGCTTCTTTAAGTTGAGCGGCTAGTGAATTATCTGAATTTTCAGACTCAAGTACTTCAGCGGCTTTCATTTGATCATCAAACTTTTGTTGTTTAGCTTTAATGCGCTCTAGTGAATCTTTAGCATTAAGTAACTTTGAGTTACTTGATGAAAAATTATCAGTGATTGCAGATGTGGCTTTTTGTACACTTTCAGTGGTTTTAACCATTGAAAGTTGACGTTTATATTCAGCCACTTGGCGTTCACTTTTCTTCACTAATTCTTTTAAACGATCTGCACTTCCTGAAAAGCTGTCAAGTGCTTGTTGTTGAGATGCTAGATCACTTTCTAAGTTAGATATTTTTTCAGCAACGGCTAAAGCTAAAGCTTCATCACCTTTATCAAGTGCTTGAACAGCATAACCTTCGTGCTCTGTAACTTCGCGCTTTAAACGGTCAACTTCGCGGCTTGATGACATTTGCTGAGCCATTACGCCAGTAAGATCACGTTTAGCTTTGGTTAAGTGATTCTCTGAATCACGAATTTCTTGTTCAAATATACGGGTAGCGTTTGAATCAACAATTGATTCTCCAACTTCTGAAGCGCCACCTCGAATTGCGGTCATTATTTTTTTAAAAATACTCATAGTTTTTTCCTTAGGGTGGTTAAATTAAATTAGGTACTCGCCCATGTCATCAATAATTTCCATAGCGTTATTATTTAAAACGCCTAATTCGTGCTCGATGTCATGAAATGATGAATTGATAGAAAGTGCTCCAAAAATGACGTATTTATCGCCAATTTTTGAAAATGAAGATAACGGCATCGGAATATTCATTTCTAACATGCTAATGTGCATGTTGCTGATACAATCAGGTTTTACTTCTTCTTCACCCCATAAATAGGTAATACAAAGTATTTGATCATCCGTAACTGAAACAAAAATTGGTAATTCTTCGCGGTCGATAACAGTAATTTGTAAAACGTCCACTTCGCCAGAAATAGGCTGACAGTCAAAAACCATACCGGTATCAGAGTTGTCTGCTAAGCTATTTAAGTGATCAGCAATTTTATGTATATTCATGTGATTCCTTATTTATATTATTCTTCGTTAATAAATCTAAAAGTTAATTTTCTCTCAGACATATTATGTCGTTGAGGTAAATTTAGCAGTTTGACATAATATGTCAAGCATCAATGTGTATTATTTTTTATTTCTTTTCTATTCTTGTAAATATGCATTGTTCAAACCTTGCTGGTCGCGCCATGCTTTTTGGTGTAATTGATAAATACTATGGCTACCTAAGTAATTAATAGGAACATTTGCTTCGTTCTTATAAAAGCTTTTGGAAAACTCAAATGAATTTACAATCATGGGCAGTGTTAGCCAATGATGTTCAACAGGGAGTTTTTCTAAAGACTTTAAACGTTTAAGTGGACTAGCTCCGCGTTTAGACGCTATTGTCCAACCCCACTCTCCAAAGCTTGGCACATTATCGTGATATTGCTGAACGTGAGCGAACTTTGCTGCTCTTACGGTTTTACCAATAGCAATAAATGCATTTTTAGCGTGATAAGGGCTTGCTGATTGTATGCCTATCAATCCGTCCCCAGCTAAAAGTTGTTGCAAGCGAGCGTAAAAATTAACGGAATACAGTTTATTTAAATCTGGATGGCTTGGATCAGGTAAATCAACAATAATGCTATCGAATGTTTGTTGTGATTTTAATAATGTGTCAATAGCTAGAAACGCATCTTCATTAATAATATGTACTCTAGGGTCTTGTAAACTCTTTTGCGTTAATTGATTAAGTTGGCTCGCTAAGAATGGATCAAGCTTTTCCGTCGGATCGATGAAAATTTGCATTAACTCGTCATCCAAATCAATTAATGTCACTTTTTTAGGTGACCATTGCAAAACATCTCGCAATGCTAACCCGTCACCGCCACCAATGATTAATATATTATCGTGTCTAGCTGACCCTGCCATTACGGGGTTCACTAAATAACTGTGGTAAATATACTCATCTGCAGAAGAAAACTGTAAACGGCCATTTAAGTAAAAATTGATAACACTGGGTTGATCTGTTCCCATATGTCGTTGAGTAAAGTTCAGTTGTTGATAGCGCGTTTTATCGGTATAAACCACGTTATCTAAATAGAGTAAATTACTCATTTGATTCAACCAACTATTACCAAAATGATAAATAATGCCAATTGCGATGAATAAAATAATATGGAGCGAAACTAATGTTTTACGCCAGGTGAGCTTCTCCCAAAAGTGAAAAATAAAAACGCCACCAACAATAAGGTTTAACGCTGCGGTTAAAGCACTTGCCTTACTGATATCGATAGATAATAGGAATATCACCCAAACTGCAGCACCAATACCCGCACCAACATAATCAGCACCGTAAATAGTGCCTAAGTTATTTTTTAAATGCTTTTGATGAATTGATTCTCGGATCCGAGCAATTAATGGAATTTCCATACCAATGAAAAAGCCTAATATGAATCCAAAAAAATACGGACTATTGAAAGCGAGTTGTGAAAGTTGTTTGAACAAACCACCTTGTGGAAGAGAATCAGGGGGTAAGTTAAAAGTGTCTGCTAATACTTGTGGAAACGTTTGAGTCAGTGCAATCAAACCACCAATAATCAATATTGAGCTACAGCCTAGAAAAGCAATAGTAAGCTCTAACCATACAAAGCCCTTAAACGCAGAATTAATGCCTCTTGCAGCAAAAGCACCTAATCCCATAGCAACGATCATTAATCCAATCATTGCATAGATGGTGCTTTCCATAGCCCCTAAAACACGTCCAGCGTAATGAGATAATAGATATTCATAAATTAAACCACAGCCAGCTAAAACAGCCATGGTCAAAATAAGTAATGTATCGTTCCAAAAAAGTTGTTTTTTAGTCATGGTCATATAATGCGTTTTGCCTTTATAACGACGCACATAGATTGTGCTAATTGCCAAAAATGTATGAATGAACGGCAATGTAATAACATGATACCAATGAAATGGAACATCGGTATTTTATGCCATGAATGGCATCATGACATACCGTTCATCCTGAACATAAAAAAAGCTTTAAGAACTTATGTTCTTAAAGCTTTTGAATATAAAAGAATGAAATCTAAGCCATTAACGCAGCGAGAATAAGTGCAATTGAAATACTTGTTGCCATTTCGACACAAGCAACACCAATATTTTGCTGCTGATCAACTTCTTCAACTAAGTTGATACCCCATAATACGATACGTTTAGCGATAGCTGTTAAAATAGCCACCAATAAAGTCATAATAATAGCGATTACAAACCAGCTGACTAACGTATTTAATAAAGTCTCTGGAGAGTATGTTAGGAAGTGACTTGCAGCAGTAACGGCTAAAGCGGTACTAATTAGCTGGCCTGCATAACGAATAGCGATAGCTGTTTGCCCTTGCGAAAATGCTTCTTGTAGGCAACTTCCTTGATTGTTTTTAGCGTACTGGCGTTCTTTTAAGCGCGTTACTAATAACAATATGGCTTGAGAAATAACAAAACCAGCAATAATTGCAATAAAGGTATTTACGTCTAAACCGTGCACCCAAAGCAATACCGCACGAATGATAATTGCAGTAGCAATTGCACCTGCGGCATCAACAATACCAATGGTTATGTTTTGTTTTAATATTTCTTCAGTTTTATTAATATGCTGTAGTGATAACTTGTCGTGGATGACACGACCAATTTTTATCAGTATTAGACCTAATGTGCCATAAGCAAGCATGCCAATAAATTCCATCATATAGCTTGGGGCATTTTCACCACTGATAGCACCAGTAAGAACAATTCCTAAGGCTGCGACACTTCCTGCGACACTTATACCAAAAGCAAAGTTATCTTTCTGAGCGAGCTCTTCAGTTGAGTTTACCTTAGCTGATAATCCAGAAATAAAACGCATAGCGCCTAATAAAACAATCGCGACGGAAATATCTATAGCTAAGTAAACTAATAAATCTTGATTTAGGGCGGTAATTTCAAAAAGTGTATTCATGTTAATTCCTATATCCTACTCGTTATTTGCCGCGTCTAAAGCTGCGAGATGTAGTGCTTTTACTGTTTCTAAAGCTTGAGCTTTTCGAGTAGCTAGATTTCTTCGCGTATGAACTTTTGTTCGTACTGTTTGTACTAAAACGTTTTGCACTCGTTTGCGCTGTACTGCTTTGTCTGGAAAGGCTAGATGAACCTGTTCTACTTTTACTATAAGTACTGTTGTATTTTTGGCCACGACTTGCAAATGATTTTTTAGTACGAGTATCTAAGTCGTTTTGTTTTTTTAATTGTGTCGGAGAACTGTAACGAGTACGTCCATAATCATTATAATAACTATAGTTTCTTGAGCGCCCCCAGTCATTGTATGACGTCCGACGTGAACCAAATACATCACCCATCATCGAATACATGCCATACCAGGCCCAAAAGGACATACCGTTACTTCCTTGTGTCCAGCTACCGTAGCTTGGATTGCCAATTAACTGTTCACCTGTTCCAAAGTCTTGCGCATTATTGGCTTGTTTACTTTGCGATTTAGATAATGAGTTAACGCGCGGCAATACGCCATCAGACATATCTGCAAGCACATTAAGTGGGTCACTCAATGCATCAGAGTAAAGTACGGGATCAGCGGCTAGGTAAATGTTCACTAATTCGTTAAAAATATCTTGTTTGCTGGCAAACATCGTTGGTTGATTTTTAACGGTGGATAATCGGTCAAGCAAGGCTAAATACATTGGGCCTTGTACCGTAGCATCTTTTTGAAACTGATTAATTAATTGTATAAGTTCCGGTTTTTGTTGCCTAAGTTTACTGGCATACTGCTTAATTAAACTGGCGTTGCGAACTTGATCATTTTTAAGGGCTTCAGCTAATTGTTGAACACGAAGTTCAGTGATGGGCGTTTGTTGATTGATTTTTTCTTCATAGGGATCGGAGCAACCGACTAAGAAAATAATCATGCTAAATAAAGCGTATTTGATATGCTGCATTCCTGCCATAGTGTCCTCAAAAATGCTATGGTAAACATATACTCATGTTGTTTGAGTACGAATTTTTTATTTATAATAACACGCTATTAATAGCATCAAAGACATAATATGTCTATTAATTCGTGATTTCATTCGGAATTATTTTTCCATATCCTTTGCATTGTCAACAAAGTGGTCATTAAATGAATAAATCAACTAATTTGCCAGAACTTCTTTTTATTAAAAAGCAAAAAAGCACTCAATTATTTAGTCAGCAATACCCAGAAGCAACGGTAGGATTGTCTGAACAACAATTAGCAGATTTTGAACAATCTTTAATGGCAAGTGATTTTATTTTAAACAGTGCATTACAGTGTCCAGACATAGTGGTTTCATTGTTTTCAAGTGAACGTGTTTATCAAACTGATTGTCCAAATTATCATGAAATGCTTGCTGGCCTCGTTGATTCTTGTGAAAGTGAAGAACAACTGCATACAGTTTTACGGCAGTTTAGATTACAAGAAATGGTGAATATTGCTGTTGCTGATTTATTATTTGAACTGGAATTAACGTCTTCACTAGAGCGTTTATCTGAACTTGCTGATCAACTTATTTTAGCCGGGTTAAATTGGCTTACAACCTTTTGCCAAGATAAATGGGGAACACCTACTAGTCAAAGTGGAGAGATTCAGCCGTTATTAGTATATGGAATGGGTAAATTAGGTGGGCGTGAATTAAATTTTTCTTCTGATATCGATCTCATTTTTACCTACCCTCAAATGGGCGAAACTCAAGGTGCTAGACGTAGTCTTGATAATCAGCAATTCTTTACCCGTTTAGCTCAAAAGTTAATTGCTGCTTTACATCAGAAAACCGCCGATGGTTTTGTTTATCGAGTTGATATGCGATTACGCCCCTTTGGCGAAAGTGGTCCACTTGTTTTAACATTCAATGCCATGGAAGATTATTATCAAGAGCAAGGTCGTGATTGGGAACGATATGCAATGCTTAAAGCTCGATTGATAGGGCAAGGAAAATATCATGACCAATTGTCAACGATATTACGGCCTTTTGTTTATCGCAGATATATCGATTTTAGCGTGATCGATAGCTTACGTCGTATGAAAATGATGATAGCGCAAGAGGTTCGCCGTAAGCAGCTAAATAACAATATTAAACTAGGGGCAGGTGGCATTCGAGAAGTTGAATTTATTGTACAAGTTTTTCAACTTATACGTGGTGGACGTATAAAGGAATTACAACATCGACGTTTGTTAACAGTGTTACCTATCCTAGTAGAAAAAGAAGAAATTACGGCTGAAAATGAAACTGTACTAGCCAATGCTTATTGTTTCTTGCGTCGTGTAGAAAATATTATACAAGCGCTGCATGACCAACAAACTCAAACCTTACCTGATAATGAACTCGACCAAGCACGAATATTATGGGCACTTAATCATGATGAGTGTCTTACATGGGGTGAGTTTATTGATTTCTTAGCGATACAAATGAATGGCGTTCATCAGGAGTTCAGTGCCCTTATTGGCGAAGAAAGTCCAAATCATCAAGCCAAAGATGAACACTGGAGTGCTCTGTGGGATAGTCAGTGGTCTGATGAAGAGAGTATTGCCTGGATAGAACAAGTCAGTGTATTTATTGATGCGAAAAAAATATGGGGCTTACTCTCTGAATTTAGAGTGGAGATGAAAAAGCGCAGTGTTGGCAATAGAGGGCGTGCAGTACTCGACAAATTAATTCCTATTTTAATGTGGCATATTCAACAAGAGCACAGTGACCATTCTACCTTAGAGCGTGTTTTAATTATATTTAACAAAATTTCAACCCGTACCGCTTATATTGAATTATTGTTTGAAAATGAAGGTGCGTTGAAGCATTTAATTAAGTTATGTCACCAAAGTAGTTGGATAGCCGAGCATATTGCTAAATATCCAATTTTATTAGATGAGTTAATTGACCCTAAGTTACTGCATAATCCACCAGAACTGAATAGCTACTCAGCTGACTTAAGACAAGTTATGTTGCGCATACCTGAAGAGGATCAAGAAGCGCAAATGGACAGGCTAAGACAATTTAAACAAGCACAGCACTTACGTATAGCTACCGCAGATATTTGCGGGATATTACCTGTAACTAAGGTTAGCGATCACCTAACAGCACTTGCTGAAGCTATTATCGAAGAGGTCATTAATTTAGCTTGGCTACAAATATCGCAACGTTTTGGTGTACCTGAATCAACAGTCGGTCATAGCCATAAAGGATTTTCTGCCATAGGTTATGGAAAAATGGGAGGACTAGAATTAGGTTATAGTTCAGACTTGGACTTAGTGTTTGTTCATAATAGCCAAAGTAATGAAGTCACTAATGGCATAAAGTCGATTCCAGCTTCGCAATTTTATATGAAATTAGCACAGCGTATTATGCACATTTTTAACACTCGCATGGCAAGCGGAATTTTATATGAATTAGATATGCGCCTTCGCCCCTCAGGTAACTCTGGTTTATTAGTCATTCATATTGATACCTTTGCGCAATATCA
>CAJWBY010000020.1 GCA_913020705.1 uncultured Colwellia sp. | reverse complement strand
GGTGTTCCACCTCGGTATTTACTGGATGCAGCATAAACCTCTATTTTTGACTTAGGTTAATAATGGGGGGATTACAATCAGTAGTGTTAGATAAAGTAATGGCTTATTTCTCAGATGACAAACCACTGCTTGATACAACAGATGGGATCAGCTTGAACTTTGGTCAATGGCGAATGAATATTCGCTCATCTAATACTGAGCCACTATTGAGACTTAATGTAGAAAGCCGATCCAATCAGGATTTAGTTTGGAAAAAAGTTAAAGAAATAGAAAAGTTGATTCACGATAACTGAGTGTGTTTTTAGTATGCATTTTTATGAATAAAGCCTTTAATAGCTGTAAGTATAATGATTTTTATATCTAACCATAAAGTCCAGTTGTTTAGATAATGAAGATCAAAATCAATTCGTTTTTCCATCTTCTCAAGGGTATCCGTTTCACCACGCCAACCATTGATTTGTGCCCAGCCTGTGATCCCCGGTTTTACTAGGTGGCGCTGCATGTATTTAGGAATTAGCTTGCGGTACTCTTCATTGTGGGCAATGGCGTGTGGACGCGGCCCAACGATAGACATTTTCCCTTGTAAGACGTTGAAAAATTGAGGCAGTTCATCTAGGCTTGTTTTTCTAATAAATGCTCCAAACTTAGTTATACGGATATCATTTTTCATAGCCTGCTTTATCACCTCTCCATTATCTTGTGTTGTCATGGACCTAAACTTATACACATTGATTTGTTTTCCGTTCATGCCATAACGCTTTTGTTTAAAGAGGATAGGGCCGGGCGAAGATAGCTTTACTCCAAGCGCTAGCAAGGCAAGTATAGGGCTGATAATTATCATAATGAGCGTGGAGAAGATGACATCTTCACACCGTTTGATAAATTGAGCTGTTCTACTACCTAAGGGGGTATCAAAAACACTAATAATCGGTATCCCATTAATTTCTGACCACTTTGCATGCATCAGGTCAAAGGTGAAAAAATCAGGAATATATTTTACGATGGTGGTTGTGTCTGTGAGTTGATTAAGTAGTTTCTTGATCTTTAATTCAGAGCGGAGAGGCAGGCAGATATATATTTCATCAAAAAGCTGCGTGCCCGAGTACTTTAAAATTTGGTCCAGTGAGCCGAGGACAGGGATCTCATTTATTTTTGTACTATGTAACTTTGTATTATCATCAAAATAGGCGACTAATTCATAGCCTGTCCAGTGGTTTGATTGGATAAAACTGGCAATATGTTGCCCCACCTTGCCTGCCCCAACGATAGCTATTTTTATAGCTTTACCGGTGTGTTGACGATATTTGCTGAGAATTAAGCGAATAGTTAGACGGTACATAATTAAGATAATAGGGGTGAAAATTGCCCATAGCCCAAGAACATAGCGAGAGAAGTTGTTCGTATCTTTATATAAGAAGGCAAGAACGATTAATAGCATCCACGCTAAGAACCATGACCGTAAAATTAATTTTATACTCGAAAAATAGGAGCGACCGCGCCAGTTATTATAGATACCTGATGTTTGAGCCAATAGTATAAATATTAACCCTCCGAGAATACCGATAATAATATAACGGTCATGCCAAGTCACAGAATGAAGGTAAGTCGCAAAAAACAGAACAATCAGAGGCGTGATAGAGTCGATTATTCGGTGAAACCAGACAAAGCTTGACTCCCCTGTTTTTATCACTCTGTGCATTCGGTTAGCTCCATATTATTGAGACTACTATTTTGCGTGAAATTGTTACTGATTGAAAGGAAATTTATTTACCTAGGGATAGTCTCGTGAACAGTCTGAGTTTCTATCGAGTCTATGGGCAGGTATTTTAAGTGAAGCTTTAGGGGCGATGGCGAACATGCTTTCACGTATAATTATGTGAACTAAATTTAAATGTGCTAAGAACGTAGTAAAAGGGGAACTTCAGTCTGTGAGTCAACTCATTCTTTTTTGTCGCCAGAATTCACCGGTTTTTATTTTCCTCGCATTATTACTTGGCAGTGGGATTTTTTCACAACTAGTAACGACTGAATATGCTGTTGAAGGGGGGCGTCAGCAGATATCAATAATTGCTAAAGCATTATTGGGGCTATCTTACTTGTTGTCTTTTAGTCTGCTTGTTATGCACTGGAAGGTTGTGAAGGAAAGATGGGTAGGCGTCGGTTCTTTATGGATTCTATTATTGTTATGGACGGTCGTGACCGTTATGTTAGGACAGTCTAATGTGCATACGGTCGTGCGTTTAATAGGATTCATGGGCTGCACATTAATGGGGCTGATGCTCTTTGTGTGCACTGATAGTTTTACTCAGGCTATGAAGGTTATGTTTTGGGTCTGCGTGGCAATTATTGGCTTAAATATAAGTTCTATTGATGTGAGTATTTTACTCGACATCTCATCTAAAAACATTAAAGGTGTGTTTTATCAAAAGAATCTATTAGGACATTTTTCATTATTAATGTTGTTTGTTGCCAGTTTTGTTTTTGTTCAGAAACATCGTGTTTATCGCCTTGCGAGTGTACTCAGTTTTATAGCGGCTGCTTGGTTACTTTTTTTATCAACCTCTATGACCAGTAATTTATTATTCTTAATTGCAGTGTCTGCGGTGTCGGCCTCCTTAATAATTGGCTATTATAAAAATGGTGCAAAAGTAGTCATGATTTTGGTGCTGTTATTAACGGTTTTATTGATATTTAATTGGACTGACCTGTTAGCGTTGATGGGGAAAAATACAACATTTACAGGGCGCACTTTTATCTGGTCAGAATATTGGGCTTTAATTCAACAGAGACCTTTATTGGGGCATGGCTATGGCGCATATCCGGAACAAATTACAGCTTGGCTAAAACTTGGCCCACACAGTGGTTATATTGAGCTTGTTTATTATATTGGTTTTATAGGAGCCGCCATTATGGTTGCAATCACTGTCCAAATGCTCAGTAATTGGTGGTATGTAGTGAAAAATAAGAGTTTATTATTCGAAGTTAGCTTTTTATTCGGCTTTATTGTTATCTTTCTAGCGCTTAATATTACTGAAACCTATATGCTAAATCGCAGTGGTTTATTTTGGCCTTTATTTGTATATATTTCTTTGCAACTGGCATGGTTAACAAAAAATCAGCAAGTAGAGAATAAGACTCCGTGACCTTGATTTCAAAACTGCTTTCATTTGCTCGAACGGATATTCTGTGGGTTGGCATTGGCCAATTAGTGGCTTTAGTGGTGGGGCTACTTAGTTTAAAAATATATACCAATTTATTTACTGCCGAGCAATATGCCTTTATTGCATTAATGATGTCCCTGTCTGCTTGGATCTGGCTGGGACTGTATCAACCCTTAAATCAAACGATCTTTAGATTTTACTCCTCATCTCAAAAGCAGGGGGAGCGTGATAACTATTTCCGTTATATTGTTTTAGCTGAAAAACGGTTGGTGATGGTGATTATGCTGTTCGCCTTGATAGCCGTTTTCTATGGCGTCATCGTTGACAAAGCGCCTAGCTTCTTTTTATTAGTCTCTTTATCAGTCTTGATAGGAGTGGCTTATGGAGGCATTCATGGAATCGTCTCTTTTTTTATGGCGCAGAGAAAAAGAAAGCCAGTTATGTTGATTCAGAGTACTGATGGCATAGTAAGGTTAGCGGGTGGATTGATACTTTATTATTTTTTTAGTCAAACAGAATATGCGACTGCTTCCGGGATCGCTATTGCAGGCGTACTCTTTCTGCTGATGACTGTGGCAGTTTTTAGGAAAGAGTTAAGGTTTGAAGGTTCCAACTCAGAAGACATTGATGCCCACCATAAAGATGATTTTTTTAGTTATGTGAAGAAAATGTCTGTGGTGACGTTACTTAATGCCTCAATTATTCATTTGGATAAGTGGCTTTTGCTCGTTTTGTTAGGAGCAGAAGGTATTGGGATCTATGCTGCACTTTATATGTTGGCGGTCACGGCGATGACGGTCATGTATGCTTTTTTTGAGATGCTGGGATTTCCATTAATTCTAAATCAAAAAGATCCCACTCGTCGTATGCTGTATCAAGTTGCACTCGTTGTCAGCTATAGTCTTTTCTTGATTGTTATTTTGGCCATTATCAATCTGTGGGCTGAGGGGATTTTACTTTTTCTGACAACGGATTATATTGCTGCTGAGAAAGATACCTTTATCAGGCTTGTTGCTGCATGTGGTTTATTAAATTTAGGAAGAATCGCGATGGTACAAGGACAAGTTGACAAGCAACCTCATAAATACTGGCCTGCTTATGCCTTTTTATTATGCTTCTTTTCTCTATGGTGCTTTTTAATGGTGGGGGAAGGCGATGGGTTGCTTGCTGCGGAAGGGTTTATGTATGGAAGCAGTCTGTTTGTGGTGTTAACGCTATTATTGAATCTAAAAAGGAAGACTGATGTTCAATATTCTACGTAGCTACGGGGTTTGGGGAATGCTAGTTCTCATTAAAAACACCTTACTTACACGCATTTCTTATCCTTCATCACGTCTTATTAGGAGGCCATTTCGAATTCGAGGGCAACAGTATATTGATTTAGGAAAACGTTTAACAACGGGTGTTGATTGTCGCTTTGATGCCTTTCCAGTAGAGGAAAAAATGTGTTTGATATTGGGCGATGATATCCAAATAAATGACTCGGTACATATTGCGGCAATAGAATCGGTGACGATAGGCAATAGGGTGTTAATAGCAAGTAAAGTCTTTATTTCTGATCATAACCATGGAAGCTATGGCGGGAATGAATCACATACATCTCCTCTTATTCCGCCTGAAAAGAGAGTACTGTCATCGGCACCTATTGTTATTAAAGATGATGTGTGGATTGGAGAATTTGTCGCTGTGTTACCAGGTGTGACAATTGGCAAAGGCTCAATTATTGGAGCTATGTCAGTAGTAACGAAAAATATTCCAGACTATTCTATTGCTGTTGGTTCTCCTGCTAAGGTGATTAAACAGTATGATTTTGAACAAAATAAATGGGCCAAAGTGTGAAGCCAGTTGTTATTATTTCTGCGATTAATATCAGAAATGGTGGACCACTCTCTATTTTGCAAGATTGTTTGTCTTATTTACAGTCAGAGTTGTTAAAGGACTATAAGATTGTCGCACTGGTACATGATCAAACACTATTGAAAGGAGTGGATGGGATTGAGTTTATTGAATATCCATCTTCCGCTAGTTCTTATTGCTATCGACTCTATTATGAATATTATAGTTTTAAAAAGTTATCATTACAGTTGAAGCCGACTTTATGGCTCTCTTTACATGATATGACACCTAATGTGACTGCGGATGTTCGGGCTGTATATTGTCATAACCCATCACCTTTTTATCAGATGACGTTGAAGGAGAGACTTCTTGACCCTAGATTTTCTCTGTTTAATTCGTTCTATAAGTTACTTTATAGAATAAATATTGCTAAAAATGATTATGTGATTGTGCAACAAGAATGGTTAAGGACACAGTTTCAGACCTTATTTAAGCTAGGTCCTGTAGTCGTGGCATATCCTGATATTCACTCTGTTGAAAATACTATTGAAGTGGTGGAGTCTTCAGCGGTAGGGACTCAATTCTTTTTCCCAACCTTCCCTCGGTTTTTTAAAAATATTGAAGTCATTATTGATGCAGTCAGGCTGCTTAATCAAAGTAAGCGTGAGCCATTTAGAGTGACGATCACTATTGATGGGACAGAGAATAGTTACGCTCGCCACGTGATGAAATATGCTCGTGGCGTGGAAAATATTCGGTTTATTGGGCAAGTCAGTCGTGATGATGTCTATAAGCTGTATAAGCACAGTGATTGTTTGATTTTTCCATCAAAATTAGAAACATGGGGACTTCCTATAACGGAGTGTAAGTCATTTAATAAACCGATGTTAGTGGCTGATTTAGATTATGCTCATGAAACTGTCGGTGAATATGATAAAGTTGATTTTTTTAGTCCTGAAGATGATGAACAGTTAGCAAGGTTGATGGAAAAAGTTATTTCAGGAAGGCAAGAGTTTGAAGGTAATCTGAGGACTGAAGTTGCTGAGCCATTTACCCACACGTGGGCTGAGTTATTTAAACTATTATTAGGGAAATAATGACAGGAGCTCAGAGTATTCTCACTGTGGTAGTGACTTGTTTTATTAGCACAAGGATACGTACGACTAAACTTATAGTGCGGAACTTTTGATATCAAGTGTAATGAATTGGAATTAGGAATATGAAAGCTAGTGTTTTAATGGCTGGTTCGGAAAGAGGAGAGGATGTTAGAGTGAAAAAATCATCACTGATTTCTGATCATGCTGGGCATAGTGGTTGTTATGCAATTGATACGGCTAAGATGGCTAAAGAGTGGTATCAGCTTCAGGGTGGAAGCTATCAATAAGAGTAGTAATGTAAACACGAATACTCAACGACCATTTGTTGCTGTTTTATTGGCGGCATATAATGGCGTACAGTGGATTTCTGAACAAGTTGACTCTATTTTGAATCAGCTTGAGGTTGATGTTCAATTATTTATCAGTGTTGATTTATCGTCTGATGAAACTTATGACTGGTGTATGAGTGCAGCCAATAAATACTCAAATATTAGCGTACTTGATTATGGTGAACACTTTGGCGGGGCTGCAAAAAATTTCTATCGCTTAATTCGAGATGTTGATTTTTCAAAGTTTGATTATATCGCTTTGTCTGATCAAGATGATATTTGGTTAGAGCATAAACTCGCTCATGCCACTCAGATGGTCACTGCTAATAAGTTAGATGCCTTTTCTAGTGATATTATCGCTTTTTGGCCTGATGGCCGCGAGACTTTGGAGAAAAAATCTTACCTTCCAAAGAAGTTTGATCATTATTTTGAGGCTGCGAGTGCTGGCTGCACCTATGTCATGACGCGACAAGCAATGCAGGCATTTAAAGATTTTTTGATCACGCATTGGGAGGAAGTGAACCAGGTTTTCTCACATGACTGGATAATCTATAGCTTTTGTCGCGCACAGGGAATGAAGTGGTTGATTGATGACCAAGCGTTAATACGCTATCGGCAACATGACAGTAACCAAGTTGGACTTAACTCGGGCTTGAATGCCCATCTAAAGCGATTCTTTATGGTCAAAGAAAAGTGGTACCGTACCGAAGTTAGCAATATTGTGAGCTTAATTTTGCCAACTGATAGTGTTTCTTTTTCACTGAATAGATGGTTTCTAGTTAAGAATTTCTGGCAGTTAAGGCGGCGAACACGAGATGCGGTTGCTTTGTTAGTTATGTTGGTTTTAGGTGTGTTTTAATCAATGCTGTATTAGATACTATCTTGATATTTATCACGACAACTGTTTTTTAAAGCCGGCAAGGTGAATGAATGCTGTGCTAGTGAATTGTCTTGATTTAATGCTGCTTGCAACGGGCACATTAATATAGAAATCATTTTGACAGCAAGCAGAAGTAAGGCAGGTAGGAACAATTATTCCTTTTAATGTTGGTAGTGTTTCATAAGGGCTGTTATGGAAATAACAGTGTTTATAGAGGAGGAATGAAAGAGAGAGTCAAAAAGTGATAAGATTACAAGCTCGTGAAAAGGCGAGATTGTTTTTTATTTATAGTTATCTTCTGTGTTTCTAATGAGTTTGAGCATATAGACTGATGATTGTCATGATGAACTATGGTCAATTTGAATTCAGGAAATTATAATTAAATGTTAGACCAAAAAATAACGGGACTTTCACATTGGTTTTTATCTCGTCCTCGAGCGGTTAAACGGCTAATTACGCTTGCAGTTGATTTTGTGGCCATTATTATTTCTCTATGGTTGGCATTTTCACTGAGATATGGCGTGATTTATAGTCCAGAATTGTCACAACTATGGATTTTCTTTTTAGCCCCTGCAATTGCAATTCCTGTCTTTATAAAGGCTGGGCTTTATCGTGCCATTGTGCGATACCTCGGTATGCACGCTCTATGGACGGTTGTTAAAGCAAGCTCACTTTATGCACTCTTATTTGCAGTGATTGTTTTATTGGCGGGCGTAGAACATGTTCCTCGAACAGTGTATGGAATTAATGCCTTAATTTTGGTGTTGTTTGCGGGCGGGAGTCGTTTCATTGCACGCTGGTGGTTTGCAAGTAGTCAGGCAGATGACTCACAACAGAATAAGATAAAACGCCATATTCCCCCAGTTATTATTTATGGTGCGGGTGATTCAGGCGTGCAAATGGTTGAGGCACTTAAAATGTCACGCCAATTAAATCCTATTGCTTTTATTGATGATGAACCAAGCTTATATCGACAGCATATTAATGGCATTACTGTTCATTCATTTGAAGAACTGACTTATCTAATAGAGAAGTTTGGAGTGAATGATATTTTGATCGCCATGCCTTCAAGCTCAAGAAGTCAGCGTCAGCAGGTTCTACGACGATTAGAAGCCTATCCTGTTCACGTTCGTACTTTGCCCAGTTTGACCGATCTTGCTGAAGGTAAGGTCACAGTCTCAGATATTCAGGAAGTGGATATTGCAGATTTATTAGGGCGAGAACAGGTCGAGCCGATACAAGAGTTATTGCATGCCAATATTACTGGTAAAGCTGTAATGGTGACAGGTGCTGGTGGCTCAATCGGTTCAGAGTTATGTCGTCAAATTATCAAATTAGAACCTAGCATAATAGTTTTATATGAACTGAATGAGTTTGGTTTGTATGACATTGAGAAAGAACTTGAGACCTTGAGTTTAAATGTGGAGCTTATCTCTATATTGGGAACAGTTTTAAATCAATCGCGGCTTGAAGCGGTATGCCAAAAATATAAGGTGAATACTATTTATCATGCAGCAGCGTTTAAGCATGTGCCGATGGTTGAAAAAAACAGTTCAGAAGGTGTTCGTAATAATATTTTTGGAACTTTAAGCTGTGCTAAAGCGGCAGTCAAAAGCAATGTAGAGACTTTTGTTTTGATCTCGACAGATAAAGCCGTCAGACCAACGAATACAATGGGAGCGACAAAACGTTTTTCTGAACTAGTCTTGCAAGGGCTTGCTGATGAACACGAACAATGTAAGAAAACACGTTTTACCATGGTACGTTTTGGTAATGTATTAGGCAGTTCAGGTTCTGTTGTACCTTTGTTTCGAGAGCAAATTAAAAAAGGCGGCCCTGTCACCGTTACGGATGAAAACATTATCCGTTATTTCATGACGATTCCAGAAGCGGCTGAACTCGTTATTCAAGCAGGCGCATTAGGTCAAGGTGGTGATGTGTTTGTACTTGATATGGGCGATCCCATTCGGATAGTGGATTTAGCAAAGCGCATGATTCATTTGAGTGGTTTTACTGAGAAAGATGCAGAGCATCCAGAGGGCGATCTGGAAATCACCTATACAGGTCTAAGGCCGGGTGAGAAGCTCTACGAAGAACTATTGATTGGAGATAATGTCTCTAAAACCCTGCATTCGAAAATTATGCGCGCAGAGGAAAATATCATTTCTTGGTCTCAGCTAAGTGAAATCTTAATTCAGTTAGAACAAGAAAATAATGCAAATGCATGTCAGAATGTGCGCGAACTACTAATCAAGCATGTAGATGGTTTTCAGCCCCAATGTGGTATTGAAGATTATTTAGATTAAATTAACTCAAGAAGTAGAGAAATTGATGAAAGGTATTATTTTAGCGGGTGGATCGGGTACACGTTTATACCCTATAACACGTGGCGTATCGAAGCAACTGGTCCCCATCTATGATAAACCCATGGTGTATTATCCCTTATCGATATTAATGTTGGCTGGAATCAAAGAAATTTTGATTATCACTACGCCTGAAGATCAATCGAGCTTTCAGCGTTTGTTAGGAGATGGTTCTGAATTAGGCGTCTCGTTTCAATATATTGTTCAGCCCTCACCTGATGGTTTAGCTCAAGCTTTTATATTAGGCGAAGAATTTATTGGTGATGATGATGTGTGTTTAGTGCTGGGGGATAATATTTTCCATGGTAATGAATTGACGGAATTATTAGTGAATGCTGTTGATAATGCTCAAGCTAAAAAGAAGGCTACAGTATTTGCCTATCGTGTTGCAGATCCTGAACGATATGGCGTTGCTGAATTCGATGAGCAAGGTAATGTGATTAGCATTGAAGAGAAACCGACACTTCCCAAAAGTAGTTATGCGGTGACAGGCTTATATTTTTATCCTAATGATGTTATTCAACAGGCTAAAAAAATTGTGCCCTCACAGCGGGGTGAACTGGAAATTACATCAGTTAATCAGGCCTATTTAGATGAGAAAAGATTAAAAGTAGAAGTGATGGGCCGAGGTTATGCCTGGCTTGACACCGGAACACATGAAAGCTTGTTAGAAGCTGCTCAGTTTATCGAGACCATTGAAAAGCGCCAAGGCTTAAAAGTCGCTTGTTTAGAAGAAATTGCTTTTGAACAAGGTTATATCTCGAAAGAAGAATTGATTACTTTAGCCCAGCCCTTAGCCAAAAATCAGTATGGGCAATATTTATTAGATCGTGCTGAAGAAGGATTCCAGCAGTGAATTTCATCGCCCAAAAAATAGCGGATGTATTTGTTATTGAACCTCAGCTACATGGTGATCAGCGAGGCTATTTTGTTGAAACATTTCGCCAAGATAAATTCGAAGCAGCAATCGGTTACAGAGTGACTTTTGTCCAAGACAATGAGTCAAAATCATCGAAAGGGGTACTACGAGGATTGCATTTTCAATTAGCCCCCCATGCCCAAAGTAAATTGGTTCGTGTAATTGAAGGAAGCGTGTTAGATATTGCTGTCGATATACGCCAAGGTAGCCCGACTTTTGGCCAGCATGTCGCTGTTGAACTCAGCGGGGACAATAAAAAACAAATGTTTATCCCTCGAGGCTTTGCTCATGGCTTTGTTGTCTTAAGTGATACTGCTACCTTTGCTTATAAGGTTGATAATTATTACTCACCAGAATGTGACCGTGGTTTAGCGTTTGATGATATTGAACTTAATATTGACTGGGGCTTAGCTAAAGAACAATTAGTATTATCAGCAAAAGATATTCAGCAACCGAGATTGAATGAGTTAGAAAGCTGTTTTGATTTCAAAATTAACTATTATGAACAAAATTAATACAATTTTAGTGACCGGAAGTAGCGGGCAACTGGGGCAATCGTTAAAAAGGCTGTCGAGTGACTACCCTCAGTATGAAATGATGTTTGTCTCACGTGACGAGTTGGACTTGAGTCGGACTGAGAGTATTGAACAGTTTTTTCATCAGCACCAGTTTGACCTTATTATTAACTGCGCTGCGTATACCGCCGTTGACAAGGCAGAGTCTGAGCCAGAACTAGCAGATAAGGCAAACCATCTCGCGGTCAAGAAACTTGCTGAAATAGCCTGTTTACAGAAAAGTAAGCTTATTCATGTATCCACTGATTACGTGTTTAATGGCCAACATTCTATGCCTTATATCGAAGCGGATGCTGTTGAACCGCAAGGTGTTTATGGTTTAACTAAATTGCTTGGTGAGCAAGCGCTAGCGGCAGAAATGTCTGAGAATGCACTTATCATTCGCACCAGTTGGGTGTATTCAGAGTTTGGCAGTAATTTTGTTAAAACGATGCTTAAATTAGGGCAAGCGCGAGATTCATTGACGGTGGTTTTTGATCAAATTGGAACACCAACCTATGCACATGATTTAGCAACAGACATTATGGCGATAGCGGGACATTCAAGTTTCAATAGTGGTAATTTCACCAGTGATATTGTTCACTATAGTAATGAGGGCGTGTGTAGCTGGTATGACTTTGCAAAGAGTATTTTTGAGCTATCGACAGTTGACTGTAGAGTTGAGCCTATTGAAGCAAAAGAATATCCGACTCCAGCAGTACGACCACATTATAGTGTATTGAATAAAACTAAAATTAAAGACTGCTATGGGGTAGAGATTCCATATTGGAAAGACTCTTTGCAGGTCTGTTTAGAAAATTTACAGGAACAAAGCGAATGAAAACCATTTTAGTGACCGGTGGAGCAGGATTTATTGGCTCTGCAGTGATTAGGCACTTAATTAATGACACTGGCTATACGGTCATTAATGTTGATAAATTAACCTATGCAGGTAATTTAGAATCACTTATTTCTGTTAGTCAGCATGAGCGATATCATTTTGAACAGGTTGATATTTGTGATGCGGTAGAAATTCAGCGAGTATTATCTCGCTATCAACCCGATATTATTATGCATCTTGCAGCTGAATCCCATGTTGACCGTTCTATTGACGGCCCTAGTGAGTTTATACAAACTAATATCGTGGGCACCTATACTTTATTAGAGCAGACCCGTGCCTACTGGACATTGTTAGAAGCCACTAAGAAAGACGGTTTTCGTTTTCATCATATCTCTACAGATGAGGTGTATGGAGACTTGGAAGGCACAGATGATTTATTTACTGAAACTACAGCCTATGCACCTAGCTCTCCCTATTCGGCAAGTAAGGCCAGTTCTGACCATTTAGTACGAGCATGGCAACGAACCTATGGTTTGCCGACATTAATAACCAATTGTTCAAATAATTATGGACCCTTTCACTTTCCAGAGAAGTTGATTCCATTGGTTATTCTTAATGCACTACAAGGTAAACCTTTACCTATTTATGGCAAAGGAAACCAAGTGAGAGATTGGCTTTATGTTGAGGATCATGCCCGGGCATTAGTCCATGTAGCGACAACGGGTAAAGTAGCAGAGACGTATAATATCGGCGGTCATAATGAACAACAAAATATTGATGTTGTGAAAATGATTTGTGAGTTATTGGAAGAGCTAGCTCCAGATAGCTTATATTCTCGTACAGCAGGCTCCTCAGAAGGTTTTTCTGGGCTTATTAGCTTTGTTACAGACCGCGCGGGCCATGATATACGCTATGCCATTGATGCAAGTAAAATAGAACAAGAATTAGGCTGGACGCCACAAGAAACGTTTGAAACGGGGTTAAGGAAGACAGTTGAATGGTATTTAGCTAATCAAGAGTGGTGCCAACATGTGCAAGATGGAAGTTACCTAGATTAATTTAGAGTAAAAAATAGTCATCTGTAAACGTGAACGAGTAGACTAATTTAGACCTTAGTTACACGTCCAACCTAGTGTATAATTTCATCCTTGATAATAAGTGTTTAATAGGATGAGCTGAGTATGTGTGGAATAGTCGGAGGTATTGCTGAAAGAAGTGTGACGCCTATCTTGCTAGAAGGACTTCGACGACTAGAGTATCGAGGTTATGACTCTTCAGGTATTGCTCTTCTAAATTCACACAATGCACTGCAACGTGTTCGAGCCTTAGGCAAAATTAAGCAGCTTGAAAATAAAATTGAGCAGGAAGTTGAATCATCACCTTTTTCAGGAACAGTCGGTATTGCTCATACTCGCTGGGCAACACACGGTATTCCATCTGAAAATAATGCTCACCCCCATATTTGTAATAATAAAGTCGCGGTTGTACATAATGGGATTATTGAGAATTATCAGTCACTAAAACAAGCACAAATTAGCTCAGGCTATCGGTTTACCTCTGAAACAGACACTGAAGTGGTTGCTCATGCGATTCACCAGCAATTAGAATCAACTAATGATTTATTGCAGGCAGTGACGCAAGCATTAAACGGTTTTGAGGGTGCATATGCTTTGGGGGTGATAGCCATTAATGATCCCGACACACTGATTGCTGCACGAAAAGGGAGTCCTCTGGTTATTGGTATCGGTATTGGCGAACACTTTATTGCCTCAGATGTATCCGCATTATTACCTGTAACACAAAATTTCATCTTCTTAGAAGAAGGTGATGTTGCGAAACTAAGACGTGACTCTGTTGAGATTTTTGATGCTGATGGTGAACGTGTAGAACGACCGGTAAAACAGTCATCTTTAAGTGTAACGGCCGTTGAGTTAGGTGAACACCGCCACTATATGCATAAAGAGATCTTTGAACAGCCTCAGGCCGTCAGTGATTGTTTAGAGGGGCGAATCACACAAGATAAAGTACTGATATCAAGTTTTGGCCCACAAGCAGAAGAATTATTTGATAGCATTAAACAAGTACATATTATTGCCTGTGGCACTAGCTATCATGCAGGTTTAGTGGCTAAATATTGGGCTGAGGATATTATAGGTCTGCCATGTCAAGTTGAAGTGGCGAGTGAGTTTCGTTACCGAAACCCAGTGATTCAAGATGACACTTTATTTGTCACAATTAGTCAGTCAGGGGAAACTGCTGATACATTGGCTGCATTACAACAAATTAAGGCTGCGGCTCAATCTGGAAAAAATGGGCGTTTACAATTAAATAATATTCCCACTTTGACAATCTGCAATGTGCCAGAAAGTAGCCTAACAAGGGAGTCGGACCTCAGTTACCTCACCCATGCAGGACCGGAAATCGGAGTTGCTTCAACTAAAGCGTTTACTACACAGCTCGTTGCGCTGGCATTATTAATTACCAGTATCGGTAAAGTTAAAAAAAGCATTGATTCAGAACGAGAAGGTTTGATTGTCAATGGCTTGCAAAAACTCCCCAATCTGATCTTCAATGCACTGATACATGAAAAAGAAATAGAAAATATAGCTCAACTATTTGCAGATAAACAGAATGCTCTCTTCTTAGGTCGAGGCACAATGTACCCCATTGCATTAGAAGGTGCGCTCAAATTAAAAGAGATTAGTTATATTCATGCGGAAGCCTATCCTGCTGGTGAGTTAAAGCATGGGCCACTGGCATTAATTGATGAAAGTATGCCCGTTATTGCTATAGCACCATTAGATGATTTATTAGAAAAACTAAAATCGAATCTACAAGAAGTCAAAGCCCGTGGTGGTCAGATGATTGTGTTTGAAGATGAACAGTCTGATATCAGTTCAGAAGAAGGGTTTAATGTTATAAAAGCAACAACAAATGTGGGGCGAATTACAGCGCCAATAACATACAATATTTTGTTGCAACTACTGAGCTATCATGTGGCATTGATTAAAGGTACAGATGTTGATCAGCCGAGAAACTTAGCTAAATCGGTAACCGTAGAATGAGGAATATGAAAGTAGCGATTATGGTGATTGTCAGCCATACATATTTTGATATGCTTACATCACAACCTCATTTGAAAAGGTGTTTTCAATTCGGTGAATTGTCGATGTTAAATTCATTGGGAAATGATAGCGCCATTGCCATAAATTAATAATACGATTAAATTTAGGAGTATGTATGATCCCCGTTATCATGTCTGGAGGCAGTGGAACACGGTTATGGCCATTATCAAGGAAGCATAAACCAAAACAGTTTTTAGCTTTGTTTGGTAATAATACAATGTTTCAAGAAACGCTTCACCGTTTAGAGGGCTTGACCGATCTAGAAGATCCTATTGTTGTATGTAATAGTGAACATCGGTTTATGGTCGCGGAACAGTTACATGAGCTTGATATAGATAAAGCAAAGATCATATTAGAGCCCATTGGTCGAGACACGGCCCCAGCAATTACTGTTGCAGCATTGCAAGCAGTAAGCGAGGAAAATGATCCTATTTTATTAGTACTGGCTGCGGATCACGTTATTGCTGATTTAACTGTATTTCACGATGCAATAGGGCAAGCTAAACAAGCAGCGGAATCCGGACTTCTAGTGACTTTTGGTATTGTGCCAACATCTGCGAATACTGGGTACGGTTATATTCAAGTTAATGAAAAAAATACCATCAGCAAGGTTAAAGCCTTTGTTGAAAAACCAGATTTAGCTACTGCAGAGAGCTATGTCAACTCGGGTGATTATTATTGGAACAGTGGTATGTTTATGTTCAAGGCTTCAACTCTTATCAATGAGTTAGAGCGATTTTATCCCGAAATTCTTGAAACCTGCCGCCAAGCATTAATAAAATCTCAGCAAGATCTAGATTTTATTCGCTTGGACGAGCAGAAATTTAAAAGCTGCGAAGCTATTTCCATTGATTATGCAGTGATGGAGCAGACTGATAAAGCGGTTGTTGTGCCACTTGACGCGGGATGGAATGATGTAGGTTCGTGGTCATCATTATGGGAGTGTGCAAAACAAGATGATAATCAGAACGTGCTTCATGGGGATGTTATGTTAGACGATGTACACAATTCGTACATTCATAGTGAACACCGCCTTGTATCTGTTTTGGGCCTAGACGATATTACGGTTGTTGAAACTGCAGATGCAGTGATGGTGGCGCATAAAAACAGTGCCCAAAATGTAAAATTAATAGTCAATCAATTAAACAAAGATAAACGACAAGAAGCTGACAATCACCGAATTTGTTATCGACCTTGGGGCTATTACGACAGTATTGACCAAGGGGAGCGATTTCAAGTGAAACGTATTACTGTTAACCCTGGCGCATCATTATCACTGCAAATGCATCATCATCGTGCTGAACATTGGGTCGTTGTTAAAGGGACTGCAAAAGTCATCTGTGAGGATCAAACTATTTTACTTTCTGAAAATGAGTCAACATATATCCCCATTGGCCGTAAACATCGACTGCAAAATCCTGGCTGTGTGCCACTGCAAATTATCGAAGTGCAATCAGGCAGTTATTTAGGTGAAGATGATATTGTCCGTTTCGATGATGACTATTACCGCAATTAAATATTGGTATCAATAATGAGCACAGTTAATCTCAATGAGATGATGGTCTACAGTGGGGTACAGTTTGGTACCAGTGGTGTTCGTGGCCTTGTTAAGGACATGACTGATAAAATCTGTTTTACTTATGTCAGTGCGTTTTTACAGTATTTAATAGAGCAACAATTAATACAACAAGGTGATAAAGTTGGCTTGGCAGGTGATTTGCGAACCAGTAGCCCACGCATTATGAATGCCACCTCCGCTGCATGTATTAATATGGGGTTTGAGCCTATTAATTATGGTCATATTCCTTCACCAGCCATTGCTTTGTATGGCATAGCATATAGCATGTCTACTATTATGATAACGGGTAGTCATATTCCTGATGATCGTAATGGTATTAAGTTTAATACCATACATGGTGAAATTCTTAAACAGGACGAACAAGGTATTCGATCTCAAAGTGTTGTGATTAATGATTCTCTGTTTACTAATGACGGTTGTTTATTGAGCCAGGGTCACCTTCGTCAAGCGATCAACAATGCCGAACAGTATTACATAAGCCGTTTTATCGACTTTCTACCACCCAAGTGTTTAGTGGGAAAGCGTATTGGTTTGTATGAGCATTCGTCAGTATCACGAGATTGTTTAATGACCATTTTTCAGCAACTGGGGGCAACAGTTACACCCTTAGGACGTAGTGAGGAGTTTATCTCTGTTGATACTGAAGCTATTCGCCCAGAAGATGTTATTCACGCTAAACAATGGATGCGGAAATATGATTTTGACTGCATCGTCTCTACTGATGGCGATGGTGATAGGCCACTTATTAGTGATGAAAAGGGCAATTGGTTACGCGGTGATATCGCTGGGGTTTTATGCGCTCAGTACCTAAATTCAGAATGTGTAGTTACACCGATAAGTAGTAATTCGGTGGTTGAAAAAAGTAAGCTATTCGATAAGGTAATTAGGACTCGGATTGGTTCACCTTATGTAATTGAAGCTATGCAAGAAATGGCTATTGGTTTAGATAAAACAGTGGTTGCTTATGAAGCTAATGGTGGTTTTTTACAGCAAACGCCGATCAGAAAAAATAATAAAACACTAGCCCCATTGCCTACTCGTGATGCCACTATTGTTCCTCTCGCGGTTATCTTGCTTGCACAACAACAAAACGCTACGATTTCTCAATTATTAAACAGCTTGCCTCAGCGTTATACCTTTAGTGACCGAATTAAAGGGTTTCCATCTGAGCTTAGCACTAATATCATCAATTCGATGCTAGCGGCTGATCGAAAGTCAAACTTAAAGGTGATTAAATCGCATTTCGATAGCTTTGGTGAACCAGTAGCCATTGATAATACCGATGGTATACGCATTACATTTGATTCGGAATCTATTGTGCATATTAGACCATCAGGCAATGCACCAGAACTTCGTTGTTATACTGAAGCAAGCAGTGAATATGAGGCTGAGAGTATAAATAAAAAATGTATGAAAATTATGGCAGCATGGCTATAAAATTATAGTCATCATCGACGCGAAAACATGATGGTATTGCTAGCAAGAAACCCTCAAGTGCTGATTATTGCTAAAAGTAGTTTTAGTTTGTGGTAACAAAACCTTAGATTAAACTGTAGAATATTTTGCTGAGAGTGCTGAAAAATTATGAGTATAAGGATTAGATTAACAAAATGAGTGTAAAAAAAGTCGCATTAATCACAGGTGTAACTGGGCAAGATGGTTCTTATTTAGCTGAGCTTTTATTAGAAAAAAATTATGAAGTGCATGGCATAAAACGTCGAGCCTCTTCACTTAACACACAAAGAGTCGATCATATATATCAAGATCCGCATGTTGATAATGCCGATTTTATTCTCCATTATGGGGATCTAACGGACTCATCAAATTTAACCCGGATTTTGCAAGAAGTACAACCTGATGAAGTCTATAACTTAGGCGCACAATCTCATGTTGCCGTTTCATTTGAGTCTCCTGAATATACGGCTGATGTTGATGCAATGGGCACACTTCGTTTACTGGAAGCGATTCGATTATTAGGTTTAGAAAAGAAAACCCGATTTTATCAAGCATCCACATCAGAATTATATGGTTTGGTACAAGAAACACCGCAAAAAGAAACAACCCCTTTTTATCCTCGCTCACCCTATGCGGTTGCAAAAATGTATGCCTACTGGATTACGGTGAATTATCGTGAAGCTTACGGTATGTATGCATGTAATGGCATATTATTTAATCATGAATCACCAAGACGAGGTGAAACTTTTGTAACACGTAAAATTACTCGGGGCCTAGCTAATATCGCTCAAGGATTGGAATCATGTCTATTTATGGGGAATTTAGATGCACTACGTGACTGGGGCCATGCCAAAGACTATGTCCGGATGCAATGGATGATGTTGCAACAAGACAAGGCAGATGATTTTGTTATTGCTACTGGTGTTCAATATTCAGTACGTCAATTTATTGAATGGTCTGCCAAAGAGCTTGGCATAACACTACGTTTTGAAGGTAAAGGCATTGAAGAAAAGGGTATAGTAGATAGTATAGAGGGAGATAAAAGCCCTGCGATCAATATCGGAGATGTACTTATACAAATAGATACACGTTATTTTCGTCCTGCAGAAGTTGAAACTTTATTAGGTGATCCGAGCAAAGCCAAACAAAAACTAGGCTGGGTTCCTGAGATTTCAGTGCAAGAGATGTGTACTGAAATGGTTGCTGAAGATTTAAAAATTGCTCAGCGTCATGCCTTGTTACAGCAGCATGGACATGAAATTCCTATGGGCATTGAATAAGATATGAGTCAAACTATATATATTGCCGGTCATAATGGGATGGTCGGCTCGGCAATCATGAGACAACTTAAAAAAGATGATAATAATATTATCATTACGGCCGACAGAGATGAATTAGATTTAATTAATCAGCAGGAAGTTAATCAGTTTTTTGTCGATAATAATATCGACCAAGTTTATTTGGCCGCAGCAAAAGTAGGTGGTATTCACGCAAATAATGAATATCCTGCTGAGTTTATTTATCAAAACCTGATGATCGAAGCCAATATCATTCATGCCGCTCATAGTAATAACGTGCAGAAATTATTATTTCTAGGATCATCATGCATTTACCCTAAAGCAGTCGAACAGCCAATGAAAGAAAATGCTTTACTGACAGGAGTCTTAGAAAGTACTAATGAACCTTATGCTGTTGCTAAGATTGCAGGAATTAAACTGTGTGAAAGTTATAACCGGCAGTATGGGCGTGATTACAGAAGTGTGATGCCGACTAATCTTTATGGAGAAAACGATAATTTTCATCCCGAAAACTCGCATGTCATTCCAGCTTTGGTAAGACGTTTTCATGAAGCGAAATTGAACAATGAGCCAGTAGTCACGGCATGGGGTAGTGGTAAACCGATGCGAGAATTTTTATACGTTGATGATATGGCTGAAGCATCAATTTTTGTTATGAGTCTAGATTCTAAACTATATCAACAAGAAACCAACCCGATGTTATCTCATATTAATGTTGGGAGTGGTATTGATTGTACCATCAGTGAATTAGTCAAAACGGTAGCAAAGGTAGTTGCTTATAAAGGTGATATCATTTTTGATACATCAAAACCTGATGGAACAGCACGAAAATTAATGGATGTATCACGTCTAGATAGCCTAGGTTGGCATGCAAAAATGAGTTTAGAAGAGGGCCTTACTATGACGTATCAGTGGTTTTTAGCTCAGAATAATAACTATCGATCTTAGTGAAAATTATTTCGATTTTTGAATTACATGAAGAGCATAGTGGCACAGCTTCCAATAATAAAGCTTCTCTAGCTGTTAAAAATTATCAGAATACAAGGTTGATTAGACTCGAATGGTCTATGAGCATTATATGAAAACTAATGATTTCTAAACTTAAAAAACTACGGCAACACCATGGTTTTATGCGTTATTTCGAGAATATCTCATGGTTGATGAGTGAAAAGTTCCTGCGCATGTTTATTGGTTTATTTGTCGGTATCTGGGTGGCACGTTATTTAGGACCCGAACAATTTGGTTTGTTAAGTTATGCACAAAGTTTTGTTTTTCTCTTTATAGCGATTTCTACTCTAGGGCTAGACAGTATTGTCGTACGTGAACTGGTCAAAGATGAAAGTAAAAGAGATGTTTTATTAGGCACGGCCTTTGGTTTAAAGCTAGTTGGGGCAATACTTATTTTGCCCATTTTAGCGATGGCTGTGCAATTGACTAGCAATGATGACTATACCAATTCATTGATTTTTATTACTGCCTCACTAACAATATTTCAAAGCTTCAATGTCATCGATTTCTATTATCAATCTAAGGTACTTTCTAAATATGTAGCCTTAGCCAATGCTATTAGCTTGGCGATATCAAGCATAATCAAAATTGCACTTATTTTAGGCAATGCTCCGTTGGTAGCCTTTGCATTGATAACTGTATTTGATGTGGCGGTAGTTTCCGTAGGGTTAATTTATTTTTACAAAAAAAACAGTCAACTAAAACTATTTAACTGGCGATTTGAATGGAAAATGGCGAAAAAATTGCTGCAATATTCGTGGCCATTGATTCTTTCAGGCCTTGTGATCTCGCTGTATATGAGAATAGATCAAGTGATGATTAAAGAAATTCTCGATGCTGATGCTGTAGGGCAATATGCAGCAGCAGTACGATTAAGCACAGCTTGGTATTTTATTCCTTTGGCAATAGCCACCTCATTTTTCCCTGCGATTATTAACGCCAAAAAAATCAGTGAAGAGCTTTATTTCTCTCGATTACAGCGCCTTTATAGTCTAATGATTTTTCTAGCGATAGCTATAGCATTACCGGTGACATTTCTAAGTGATTGGGTAATTTTACTTTTATACGGAAGTGAGTATTCACAAGCAGGTGAGGTGTTGATGATCCATATTTGGGCAGGAATATTTGTATTTCTAGGTGTTGCATGGTCCAAGTGGATATTAAATGAAAACAAACAAAATTTGGTGTTGATATCGCATATACTGGGCGCAGTAATAAATGTAGGGTTAAACCTATATTTTATTGATAAATATGGGGTGGTGGGGGCCGCATACTCTACAATAATATCTTATTTTTTATCTCAAATAATAGGCTTTAGTTTATATAAAGCGAAGTTAACATATGCACTAATATTTTGGACAAAAGATATTTTTGGAAACAAAAAAATGGATGAATAGAAAAGAAGGCGCAATGGAAGAACGATAACTTAAACAGCCGTTTTTTACAATTACTATCGTATATTGTGTGCAAAGAGATCTCGTGGTTCTTTGAAAAAGAAGAGCAAGGCATTATTTTGAGGATAACGGCTTACTCAGTCAGGATTTTTCGACTACTACAAAGAATTACTGTAAACGTATTAGAGATGATACGACGACTTCTCTTGTTAGTAGGTATAATAAGCAGTGACAGATGGAAACCCGATGAAAGAAAATATAGATTGTAGATATGATGAAAAATTTGTTGGAAATCGGAATGAGTTCTAAAGAAAAAAGGTTAGGCTGTTAATGCAACTAACGAATAAGATTTTAAATCGTTTGGTAGAACCCTTTATCGTAAGTCAAATTGAACAACCTGACTGTACGTTTTTAAGAGTAAATGCAGTTAAGCTTTTGACATGGAACCGCCTTGATTTAGCGTTTAAACTGGCTTTTCTTGATCTTAAAGATAAAAATTCTTCTTTTTCAGAAGAAATTTATTGGCACGATATAAAATCTCAGACCTTGGGCTCCTTTGAGGAGTTTGGTGCAGAGGAAAAGAATAACTTTAGTAAATATAAAGCATCTTTTTTATCGACCTATAACAATATAAAAGAAAATGGATTTGATGAGGGTAAGTCATTGATACCTCTTTCTGAATCAGGAAGTGTTATTAATGGGGCTCATAGACTTGCTTCAGCTATACATACAAATCAAGAGGTTGGTTGTGTAAAAACAAACCTTCCTGTAATGCGCTGTGACTATCAATATTTTCTTGATCGTGCCGTTCCTCAATATATTTTAGATTATGTCGTGACGAAATATATCGAATATGCGGATGATGTTTTTTTGGGCTTTTTGTGGCCGTCAGGTAAAAGTAATATTCACGAATCGCTGAATGAGTTTGGCAATATTGTTTATATGAAAAAAATTAAGCTGAGTGCAACAGGTGCATTTAATTTACTTTTTGAGCTATATAAGCATATGGACTGGCTAGGAAATAGAGCTAATGGCTTCCAAGGCGTAAAAAAGAAACTTTTAGAATGTTTCCCAACATTTGATGATGTTTATGTAATTGCTTTCCAAGAAGGTAATTTTGACGATGTTCTTAAAATAAAACGTCGAGTAAGAGATATAAACGAAATAGGGTATAGTTCAATTCATATAACGGATACAAAAGACGAAGCAGAAAGAATTTCAAAATTAGTATTTAATGATAATGGCCTTCACTTCTTGAACTTTTCAAATCCACATAAATTTTTGTACTCAGAGGAGTTAACTGAACTGACAGATTTTTTGAGTAAAAATGAAATTAAAGCTCAAAATTTTTTGGTTGATGGTAGTTTTGTCGCTACACTATATGGGCTGAGAAAAAGTATGGATATTGATTATTTATCAGATGAAAAAATTAGGCATCAAAGTGATTCGTATGATGCGCATGACTCAGAATTGCAGTTTCATGGGATAGCTAAAGAGCAATTAATATATAACCCATCTTTTTATTTTGAGTATTTAGGGATCAAGTTTATTTCGTTCTCTCAATTGTTTGATATGAAACAAGTCAGGGGCGAAGAAAAAGATCTAAATGATTGCAGATTGATGCAGTCTTATATTTCAAATGATAAGGTCGCTGTATTATTATTCTCATTTAAACAGAAATTATTTTACTCCAAGTTGAAAACTCATAAGTTTATGCTGAAGTATAGTTTAGCTACTCTAAATAAAATTGGGCTTTACAGGGCCGTACGCTTTATTTACCGGTATATCAAAGGTGTTTGAGTGAAAGTTATAATACTAAATAGCTCGGATACTCAGGGCGGTGCCGCACGAGCAGCTTATCGTCTCCATAAGGCCCTATTGAGTCAGGATGTTGATAGCCAGATGTTGGTGCAAAATAAAAGCAGTGATGACCTTACCGTTTTAGGACCGATCTCGAAACTTGATAGCTTTATGAGTAAATTAAGGCCTAGATTAGACTCCATTCCTTTTCGATTTTTTAAAAAAGAATCATCTACTTTATTTAGTTATTCTTGGTTGCCTTCAGGTAGGCTAATAAAGAGAATTAATGAACTGAACCCTGATATTGTCCACCTTCATTGGGTCAATGCAGGAATGCTAAGAATTGAAGACATAGCTAAAATTAATGCACCTATAGTCTGGAGTTTACACGATATGTGGCCGTTCAATGGAGGGTGGCATTATGATGAAGCCTTAGTTACCTCGCTTCAGAAAATACTAAGTGATAGAGTTTTAAATAGAAAGAAAAATACATATCCTAAAATAAGGAATATGACAGTAATTGGTTTGAGTAAGTGGCTTCAAACATGTGCATATGAGAGTAATATTTTTGAAGGTAAGAAAATAATTAATTTACCTAATCCTATAGATTCAGAAAGATATAAGCCATTTAATAAAAAAGATGCTAAAGAGTTATGGGGCTTGCCCAAGAATAAAAAGCTCATTCTTTTTGGCGCTATAGGAGCGACGAGTGATCCGCGGAAAGGGTTTAAAGAACTTATAGATGCATTATCCAAATTGCGACTAAATGACGCGGCGCTAGTTGTCTTTGGCTCCACCCGTCCAGAGCAGTCGTTCGATATTGATTGTGAAGTACATTATATGGGTGAATTGTTGGATGATATTAGCCTTGTTACGTTATACAGTGCTGTGGATGTGATGGTGGTTCCAAGTTTACAAGAAAACTTATCTAATGCAATTATGGAGTCTTTGTCTTGTGGTACACCTGTTGTTGGGTTTGCAGTAGGAGGTAATAGTGATTTGATTGAACATAAACAAACCGGCTATTTAGCAAAACCTTTTGATACAGAGGACTTAGCTCGAGGGATTAACTTCATCTTGAATGCTGATAACTATTCAGCGTTGTCAAAAAAAGCACGAAATAAAGTCTTATGTGAGTTTGATAGCCGTTTGGTAGCACAGAAATATATTGGACTATATGAACGCATCATTGCTGAATATTCAATTACACATGAGCAATCGCCCAACGAAAGTTAAAAGAAAATTCGTCGTTAGTAATAAGCTGCAAACAAAGCAGCTTTAATTTGAATAGAATAAAATTAAAGTGAGGACGGGTTGTAAAATGCAAAATCATTTTAACAAAAATGATGGTGATAATCCTAGAATAACAATTATTACAGCAGTATATAATGGTGAAAACTTTTTAGAGGAAACCATAAAAAGTATTATTAATCAAGATTATGATGATGTGGAATATATCATTATTGATGGCGGTTCAACCGACGGTACCTTAGACATCATACGTAAATATGAACATGCTATTGATTATTGGGTTAGTGAGAAAGATGAAGGGATTAGTGATGCCTTTAATAAAGGAGTCCAATTAGCATCGGGAGATTTAATTAACTTCCAAGGTGATGGTGATGGTTTCGTTGATAGTAGTGCACTCTCAAAGGTCGCAATGACAAGCTTAAGTTCACCTAATTGTTTTGTCAGTGGGAAAATACGAAGAATTGATATTTCAGGAATAGAGCTATACGTTTCAGAACAAACCATCCCATTTAATAAAAAATCATTACTTTATAAAATGTCTCTGCCACACCAAGGTCTATTCACTAGGCGAGGATTTTTTGAGCAATATGGTTTGTTTGATGTAAAAAATACCTATTGTATGGATTATGAACATTTGCTCCGAGCATATAAAGATTTTCCTGAGGTGGAATTTGTTGAGGATGTGCTCGCTAACTGGAGAGCAGATGGGCTGGGAAATGGCAACACACTAAAAGTCCTAAAGGAATATCATAAGATAAAGATAGATAATCATGTCGCAAGTGTTCTTCATTTAAATATAATAAAGTATTGGATATATTGTAAGTACTTTCTTAAAACTACAATGTCAGTTATGGCTAGGTAATTAAATGAAAGAGATAAAACTTGAATGGATTGAGGCTTTAAAGTTTGTTGGAATTATTGCTGTTATTCTGGGGCATATTGCTTCACCACTAGGGACATTTATTTTTTCTTGGCATATGCCCTTATTTTTTATAATGGCAGGGTTTTTTATCAAAGTTGATTTGAGTGTAGAACAATTTATTGCTAAAGAGTTTAAACGATTGATTATTCCGTATTTTATTTTTTCTGGCATGGCTTTAGTGTTAGAAACACTAAAGCGAATCCTACTTCATCGGGAGGCATTAGATCTAGTCGATTCACTAGTGGGTGTATTTATTTGGATGGATATGGATGCACTTATTGATAGTTATGCTTTTGTACTTTGGTTTTTGCCTGCTTTATTTTTTGCTCGGTTACTTACGTATTTAATACTCAAGGTGGTTGATAGAACAGCATTCCAATTATTATTGGTTATGAGTGCATTTATCGTTAGCTTTTATCTTCAATTACCTTTTGCCATTGATAATGCATTAAATGCATTTGTTTTTGTCTATGTAGGCTATTTCCTTTTTAAAATTGATAATAATAGCTATTGGCCATTAGTTCTGCTGGCACTAATTTTTGTTTATTATATGAATGATTTCCCCGTTTTAAATATGTCTCAGAAACATTATGGCAGTGTTGTTGTGAATATAGCGTGGGCAGTAGCGTGCAGCTATATTTTAATTAGTGTCATTAGAAAGTTTAATAAAATTCCCAATGTAATTACTTTATGGGGGTCCAATACAATGCTACTGTTTATATTGCATCCATATACAAACAATATTGCGATAGTGGTAATAGATATAATTGGCTCTGGAAGCTGGTATTTTAAGCTTTTGTTATCCATAGCATTTCTTCAATGTGTATTACTGATTAAAAATAAATATCATAATAGGCTGTTATTCAAATATGTATGACTATCTCATCGTTACACACATCCCCGTTTTTTATAAAATAAATTTGTATAATGCCCTTAGTGAACAATTGAAAATACATGTTATCTTTATTGCCAGTGAAACAGACGAAAAGCGATCTAGTGACTTTATTAATACGGAGTCTATCCGCTTTAGCTATGATATTTTGGGACAAAATAGTCTGCAAAAAAGACCTAAGCTGACTAATATAAGAAAGCTAAGGGATATTTTAGCTGTAACGCCAGCAAAGAAGCTATTAGTAAGTGGTTGGGATTTATTGGAGTTTTGGTATCTAGTCTTAACAAGCCCAAAAGAAAAAAATTACATGGCTTTAGAATCCACCATTAATGAAAGCAAAGTCACCGGGATAAGAGCGTGGATGAAATCATTTTTTTTATCTCGTATAGCAGGAGTTTTTGCTTCAGGCTCCTTGCATCAACAATTATTAGAGGCATTAAACTATAAAGGGAAAATACAAATTACCGGAGGTGTTGGTTTAATAAATAAGCCAATATTTAGTTCTGTTGAGAGACAGTATAAAAGTAATTATTTGTATGTTGGGCGACTGACGGAAGTAAAAAATTTAGTATATTTGATTGATATATTTAATCAGTTACCTGATTTACAATTAACGATTATCGGTGAGGGACCTCTAGCGGGGTTGTTAAAAGAGAAAGCTCAGAACAATATTAGTTTTCTAGGACAAGTGGATAATAAAGCGTTGCATCAATTCTATTTAGAAAACGATTTTTTACTGTTACCAAGTATTAATGAACCATGGGGGCTAGTTGTTGAAGAGGCACTTTATTTTGGTTTGCCAGTAATGTTATCTAGTCGTTGTGGTGCCAGTGAGATTATAAAACAAGGTGTTAATGGCTTTATATTTAATTTGAATGACAGATCGAGTTTAAAGGGAATAATTATGAAGCAGAATAATGTTTCATATGCAGGTTTAATGGCTAGAGCTGAAGGATTTAGCATAACAGAAAAAGATAAAAGACAAGTTGAAGTCTATGTTCGATCTTAAGTCATTGATGTTTATGATTAGTGAATATTATTTGTAATGAATATCTCTTTAATTGCATATTCTTTTGTTGAGGGCGGCGCCGCAATTGCGGCCTCAAAGTATAGAACCCTGCTAGAGAAAGGGGGGAATAATGTCAGTACGTTTAGTCAGGTAGAGGCAGGAAGATTTCAGTTTTCAAAAAGACTGTTGTCATTTATATTGACTAAATTACAAGTTGATGGAAATCCAATTAAACACTCACTGAACTTGTTTAGTTACGCTCCTATTTATCAGTATTTAAAAAAAACAAAGGAGGATATTCACCACTTTCATTGGATAAATAATGATACCTTTAGTATTTTTGACTTTGATAAAATCCCTTCAGGATCTATTATTACACTTCATGATGAATGGCTGTATTGCGGCAGTGAACACTGCTATATTGTGGCAGATGCAAACCTAGATTTTATAAATGGTTATCATTTTTTTAAAAAAGGTGTGTGGGGGATTCATTGGAATTATATAATCTGGAAAATTAAGTATCAGAAGCTTCGTCAGCGTTCAGATTTGATTTATACTGTCCCCTCTCAGTGGATGCTATCTCGAGCAAAAAAAAGCTTAATATTAAAAGTGGCGGATATACGATTATTACCAAATCCAATTGATACAAGCCTTTTTAAGCCGATATTATCTAGTGAAACAATTCGCTTTCGTCAAAAACATGGGATAGAGAGCGAAGATATTGTTTTTTGCTTTGGTGCTGCTGGTGGTAATGTTACCCCTTTAAAAGGTGCACAGGTTTTAGAAGAAGCAATTGCAATTTTAAGTTTAAAATTAAATAAAAACATATTGAAAAGAATAAAGTTTATCAATTTTGGCGGTGCTAAAATCGATATGTCGGAATTATTTGGTTTTCCTCTTATTTCTCTGGGGTATATTGAAAAAAAAGAACAGTTGGCTGAGTTATATTCAAGCATCGACTGTACTATTGTACCCTCATTAGTTGAGTCTTTTGGTCAAGTTGCTGCTGAAGCATTATCATGTGAGAGCCCAGTAATTTGTTTTCAATGTTCTGGTTTGGTGGATATTGTTAAAGATGGTGAAACGGGACTTACGGTTAAACCATATAGCAGTCATGATTTAGCGGAGAAAATGCAGCAATTTATTTTTATGAGTGAAGAAAGTAGAAATCAGCTAGGAGTTAATGGAAGAGAGCATGTGGTTAATCAGTTTTCTTATTCCGTGATTCGTGAACAATACCTCAAAATTATTTCTGATGCAGCAGATATAAAAAAGAATAATAAAAAGTGAAAGTTTCTATTATTACCGTTTGTTATAACTCCTCTGAATTTATCCGCTCTGCGATAGAGTCTGTACTTACTCAAACTTATCCTGATGTTGAATATATTATAATAGATGGGGGCTCCAATGATGGAACATTACCGATTATTAATGAGTATTCTAGCCAGCTCTCACATATTGTTAGTGAGCCTGATAAAGGGATCTATGATGCAATGAATAAAGGGATAGCATTAGCAACAGGTGATGTAATTGGTATTTTAAATTCCGATGATTTTTATTTAGATTCTCATAGTGTTTCTGATGTAATGGAGATGTTTCACTCTCAACCTAAAGTGGATATGGTATTAGGAAATATAGACTTTGTTAAACCGTTTAAATTATCAGAACCAGTACGACTTTATTCAGCTTATAGATTTTCGCCCTGGAAATTACGGTTTGGTGTAATGCCTGCTCACCCAGGGACTTTTATTAAGAAAATAGTTTATGAAAAATATGGTCTCTATAAAGTGGACTATCAGAGTGGTGCTGATTTTGATATTTTTGTGCGGATGTTATTAATTCATAAATTGAGCTATGTGAAGCTAAATAAAGTGTTAGTTCGAATGCGCCTGGGCGGGGTGAGCACATTAGGGTTCAAGAGTTATATTATTTCAACTAACGAGATGTTGAGATCACTAAATGAGAACCAAGTTTATTCTAATCTACTAATGGTTTTACTACGTCTTCCAGTAAAATTCACCCAGAGAATGTTATTTAAAGTATTAGGAAAATGAAGGTATTTGTTACAGGTGCTACAGGGTTCATTGGCTCGGCAGTTATTAACTCGCTTTTGCGACTGGGTGTGTCAGTGACGGTGATGGTACGAAAACTTTCTAGTTCTTTTCCTGAGGAAGTGGCGCAAATTGAGGGAGCTCTAAGTGATGCTCTTGCAAGAGAGATTAAAATTGGCTTGCATGGAGTAGATGTCGTGATCCATACCGCTGCTCGAGTTCATATTATGGATGAGGATACGAATGATCCATTAGCTGAATTCCGTAAGGTTAATACCGCAGGAACCATGACGTTAGCAAAGCAAGCGGCTGACGCAGGAGTCAAACGGTTTATTTTCTTAAGTTCAATTAAAGTGAATGGGGAATATAATAGATTAGGTCAGCCTTTTAGAGAAGATGATGACTTTAAACCTACAGATCCTTATGGCTTGTCAAAATATGAAGCAGAGCAAGGTTTGCTTGCCCTCGCTCAAGAAACAGGTATGGAAGTAGTGATTATTCGTCCGCCACTTGTCTATGGCGTGGGAGTCAAGGCCAATTTTTTATCTATGATGAAATGGATAAAAAGAGGTGTGCCTTTACCATTAGGTGCTATTTATAATGCTCGTTCACTGATTGCATTGGATAATCTTACTCACTTTATTGTTCATTGTCTTAAACACCCTAAGGCGAAAAATGAAATATTTTTAGTCTCTGATGGAGATGATGTTTCGACAACAGAATTGTTGTATAAAGTAGCAAAAGCATTTAATAAAAAGGTTTGCTTAATTCCTATACCGGTTTGGTTGATGACATTTTTTGCTAAATTCATTAATAAAGGTGATGTGGCAAGCCGTTTGTTTAGCTCATTACAAGTTGATAATTCTAAATCTCGAGATTTATTACGCTGGAAGCCGGTTACTAGTATGGATAAACAGTTAAAAAAAATTGTAGAGTCAAATGTATAAAATGAAAAGAATATGTGACCTTGTCTTGGTACTGATATGTGTCAGTATTTTAATTATTCCAATTCTCATTACGACTCTATTGGTCTGGCTGACTTCTAGTGGGCCAGCTTTATACTGGTCTGATCGAGTGGGAAGAGATAATCAAATCTTTAAAATGCCGAAATTTAGAAGTATGAAAGTTGATACGCCCGTCGTAGCTACTCATTTGCTAACAGATCCTAAAAGTGTGTTGACGCCTATTGGAGACTTTCTACGAAAATCGAGTTTAGATGAGTTACCTCAGTTATGGTCAATTTTAAAAGGTGATATGAGTTTTGTTGGACCGCGACCTGCTTTATTTAATCAAGATGATTTGATTACACTTCGAACAGAGAAAAGAGTACATATACTTATGCCAGGTTTAACTGGCTGGGCTCAAATTAATGGACGAGATGAGCTGCCTATTAACGAGAAAGTTAATTTAGATGTTGAATATCTGCACAATCATTCGTTTATGTTTGATTTGAAGATATTATGGGCAACTGTTATGAAAGTCTTGCAGCGTGACGGTGTGTCACACTAATTACCTAAGAAAGAAATATGAATAAAAATAATAAAATTAGAAAATGTATTTTCCCGGCCGCAGGTTATGGCACTCGATTTTTACCTGCAACAAAAGCGATGCCCAAAGAAATGCTGCCTATTGTGAATAAGCCTTTAATTCAATATGGTGTGGAAGAAGCTTTAGAAGCGGGTATTGCTCAAATTGGTTTTATTTTAGGGCGAGGTAAACGTGCAATAGCCGATCACTTTGATGTCAGTTATGAGTTAGAGCATCAAATATTGGGAACAGCTAAAGAAAAATATTTAACGGAGATTCGTAAAGTCATTGATAACAGTCAATTTGTCTTTATGCGTCAACGTGAGATGCTAGGTTTAGGCCACGCAATTCTCACGGGAGAACCGATGATTGGCGATGAACCTTTTGCCGTTATTCTTGCTGATGATTTATGCTCACAACCTGAAGATAAAAGTATTAGAGCCTTAGGGCAATTGGTGGAACTGTATGAAAAATACCAATGCAGTATCGTTGCAATTGAAGAGATTCCATCAGCAGACACAGCCAGTTACGGCATTATATCGGGTACTGAGATTGAAGATGGTATTTATGAAATAAGTGATATGGTTGAAAAGCCTCAGCCTGAAGATGCACCGACTAATATGGCCATTATAGGCCGATATATTCTCACTCCAGATATCTTTGACTATTTGACTAAAACCAAGCCCGGTGCTGGTGGAGAGATTCAGATTACTGATGCGCTACGCCAAATGGCTAAAGAGAAACGAGTGATTGCGGTGAAGTTTAAAGGCCATCGGTTTGATTGTGGAAGTGTTGAAGGCTTTGTAGAAGCAACTAACTATTATTTTGAGCATGGTGAGTGGAATATCTAGACTTGATCATTCTGGGTGTTTTGACATAGTAAGCGCTATAAGGTGTCGGCACCTACAATAATAACGAGTGAGTGGGCAAGACATATTGTGAGGATGAATGCTGAATAACAGCTTGTATAGACGATAATAAATAATTGTTAGAATTAGCTGTTTGGCGTAATATCACACTTGGTCAATGAATGACCACAATACGTATTTAAAATTACATGGAGAGTAGCGATATGTTTAAGAAATGGTTTTCATCAATAATTCTTACCTTGGTTTTATCAACTGGATTGGCTTTTTCAGCAGATAAAATAGATGTGAATACAGCCAGCGCAGAACAACTTCAGAGTATCAAAGGAGTAGGCGCGTCAACAGCAGCTGCAATAATTGAGTTTAGAGAAAGTTATGGTAGCTTTACTGATATTAATGAGTTGGTTAATGTAAAGGGTATTGGCGAGAAGAAGTTAGAAAAAATAAGTGATTTTATTAGCGTGTCAGTGCCGGAATAATCCTTAGTTTTAATGAAGAATAGCGCAGTAGAGCATTCTTTACTGCGCTATTTTTTTGCACATAAAGTGTTGTGTCACCACTCTAGGAGGTTCAGACTAGTGCGGGGCGACAAGCGAGTGATTTACAAGCTTTCGGTTAATGTATGCTCTAGTTGCTGTTGTTCATCGTTATTTAAAACTCGCCCATTATGGGTTGAGATAAAAAAGATATCTTCAACCTGATCACCTAAAGTGACTAATTTTGCATTGATGAGTTGAATGTCTCTTAGGACAAAAACTTGTGAAATAACAGAGAGTAAGCCCGGCCTATCATGAGTTTTAAGTTCCATAATCGTATAGTTTTGAGTGTCATGTGTTTCAAAATTAATCGTAGGAATTGTTTCAAACAGCTTCATTGTTCTTGGGGTGATGGCGGGTTGATATCCGCTGATATGCTCTAAGCTATTAAGCTGGTTTTCTAATTTCGAAATAATCTCATTTGGGTTAAGGTTGGAACCATTAACGATGTAAGTATTAAGAGTTTTATCTTGAGATGTGATACTGATCTTGGCATCAAGAATATTGAGTTGAAGTCGTTCAAAACAAGCTGTTGTGGCAGCAAATATACCCGGTTTATCTGGGGTGAATATAAAGACTTCTAAGGTTTCTTTTTCATTGTGTAAGCGTGTTTTTATTAGCGTTTCTAATGTTGGGTTTTGTAAGCGAACAGTTGTTTGCCAGACAATATCTTCAGTGGTATGGCGTAGGAAATAATCGGATTCATATCCTTGCCAAACAGCAATAATTTTTTGTTGTGGCCATGCTTGTAGGCTGAGTTGCTGTAACGCTTGTTGCTGGCGCTGGGCACTTTTTTCTTCTATATTTTTTGCCATATCATGGCGATCTTCTAGCCAATTCCTTGTACCTCGATATAGCTGCTTTAACAGCGAATCTCGCCAACTATTCCACAGATTGTCATTCGTTGCTCGAATATCTGCAACGGTGAGTAAATAAAGGTAATTTAATCGATCTACCGTTTTAACTTTAGCTGCGAACGCTTTAATAACATCAGGATCATTAATATCAAATTTTTGTGCTGTTGCTGACATAGTGAGATGTTGACGAACGAGAAAGGTGATAATTTCGGTATCAAATTCACTTAAATTATGCAATCTACAAAAGGCAGCGGCATCGACCACACCTAGCAAACTATGATCGCCGCCTCGGCCTTTAGCAATATCATGAAATAAGCCTGCAACAAATAGAAGCTCATGTTTAGGGATTTGTAAATACACCTCAGTACATAGAGGGAATTCATCAGCATATTCAGGACATGAAAATCGTCGAAGGTTACGTACTAAAAATAAGGTGTGCTCGTCCACTGTGTAGGCATGAAAAAGATCATGTTGCATTTGACCAACAATTTGACCGAACTCAGGTAAATACGCACCTAAAACACCATATTTATTCATTCGTCTAAATTCATGGGTAATGCCTTTAGGTTGACGAATAATTTCCATAAAGAGTGAGCGACTTTTAATATCTGAACGAAAACGGTTATTCATCAAATAGAGGTGTGCATACACTTGACGAATGGTATCAGCCCTAACGCCTTTAATTTCTGGCTGTTGCTGTAATATCAAAAAGAGTTCAAGAATTGCATAGGGATAGAAGGCAAAGATCCCCGAATTGATGGTTTCTAGATAACCATTGTGAATTTGAAACCGTCTATTGATTGGAGCAATATCAGGAACTTTATCGGCCAGAATGATATTCTCTTCAAACAACTGTAATAGCAGTTCGTTCATCTGCCCGACTGAACGCGCACAGAGATAATAGTCTTTCATGAAAATTTCAACAGCAAGTCGGTTTTCTGTTTCTTGATAACCGAGCTGTGTGGCGAGTTCCCGTTGATGATTAATCATCAACTTTTCTTCTTTGCGTTTTGCTTGCATATGAAGTGCGAAGCGGACACGCCATAAGAACCGTTGTGCTGACTCTAGGGTGTCATATTCAGCACTTGATAAAAATCCTTTTTCTTTGAGCCCTTGCAGGTTTTGAACATTGAAATGTTGCTGGGCAACCCAACTAATGACCTGTAGATCACGTAAGCCACCGGGGGACTCTTTAATATTAGGCTCTAAATTATTTGCAGTATCATTAAATTTTAGATGGCGTTGTTGCTGTTCCTGTCTTTTTTGTTGATAAAAATGACGGGTATCCCAAGTCTTATGATTGATAGTAAGCTGCTGAAGTAGTTCAAATAAAGAACTATCTCCACATAAAAGTCGAGTTTCAAGCAGGTTAGTGGCAACGGTAATATCTTCGGCTGCTTGTAGGCGACAGTCTTCAACAGTACGAACACTATGGCCAATTTCTAAACCAATATCCCATAATTGGGTAAGGAAGTCAGATAGGCTGCTAGGAGGGGAGTCTGAAATAGATTCATCCAGAATGACGAGTAAATCGATATCTGAATAAGGGTGAAGTTCACCTCGGCCATATCCTCCCACTGCAAGTAAGCTAATAGGAAGAGTAGTGTCCATACTCTGTTCCCATAACTTTTGTAAGACTTGATCAACAAAGTATGAGCGTTGATGAACAAGCTGAACAATATCAGCTCCTTGTTCAAACTGCTCAGTTAGATAAACTTGCCCTTGTTTGAGTGCATTACGATATAAGACCGTAGTGTTAACATCAGTATCATGAGGGGGGACGATACTCCATAAAGAAATGAGAGGATTAACCATTATTAGACGATTTCATCTTCACGAAGAGTTAAAATGTCATAGCCCTCTTTAGTCACCAATATAGTGTGCTCCCACTGGGCTGATAAAGAACGATCTTTTGTCACAACAGTCCAGTTGTCAGGAAGCTGTTTGATATGGCGTTTACCGGCGTTGACCATAGGTTCGATTGTAAATGTCATGCCTTCTTCAAGCGTTAAACCTGTACCTTGCTCGCCATAATGTAAAACTTGAGGATCTTCATGGAATACCTTGCCAATGCCATGACCACAATATTCACGCACAATGGAAAAGCCCTGTCCCTCTGAATGCTTTTGGATCGCATGTCCAATATCACCTAGCTGAATTCCTGGTTTAACAAGATCAATACCAATAAGCATGGCTTCACGAGCATTAGTGCATAGGCGCTGTGCCATAATTGAGGTGTTGCCAACATGAAACATCATGCTGGTATCGCCATGGTAACCATCTTTGATAACAGTGATGTCAATATTAATGATATCGCCGTCTTTTAATTTTTTCTTACCAGGGATGCCATGACAAATCGTATGATTTACCGATGTACAGATAGATTTTGGGAAGCCATGATAATTGAGTGGAGCGGGAATAGCTTGCTGTTCATTGACAATATAATCATGGCAGATCTGATTGAGTTCATCGGTAGTAATGCCTGTTTTAACATAAGGTGTGATCATAGTTAATACTTCGGCTGCAAGGCGCCCAGCAACACGCATTTTTGCAATTTCATCATCTGTTTTTATACTAACTGCCATAGTTAAAGTATTCCCTGTATTGAAGTAATATTAAAATTTAGAACTAGGTATAGTTTGCCGTAAAATAAGATAAACAGCTAGCGTAGCTTAAATATTATATGTAGTAGAAGATGGAGGTCTATTGATAATTAAAAGTACTACATTACGGGGGCGGTGCTATTCCTAGCATAGGCTAAACAATGGAGTGGCGACAATCTCTGGAGTCAGATTGACTTAGCATTGTTTTTTAGCGGTAACTATGGAATAATATGCGCGCCTAATTTTAAGGCAGAAATCACACATGCACCGGCACAATTATCGGGGTGCTAAGCTTTGTTAGTTTAGTCGATACTTGGGGTGTGTGGAGGTTTAACCCCAACTTATATTTAAAGGTAGAATTTAAAATGGCAAAAACAACAATGCGCCAAATGTTAGAAGCAGGCGTTCACTTTGGTCACCAAACACGTTACTGGAACCCAAAAATGGGTCCATATATCTTTGGTAAACGTAACAACATTCATATCATGAATCTTGAGCACAGCTTACCTATGTTCAATGATGCATTGAATTTTGTGGGTAAATTAGCATCTAAAAAAGGTCGTATCCTTTTTGTAGGTACTAAACGTGCTGCACAAGAACTTATCCGTGAAGATGCTGAACGTGCGGGCATGCCTTACGTTAACCGTCGTTGGTTAGGTGGTATGTTGACTAACTATCAAACTGTTCGTCAATCAATCAAACG
>CAJWBY010000019.1 GCA_913020705.1 uncultured Colwellia sp. | reverse complement strand
AGTGCAAGCGAACCAAAACAGTGCAAACCTAATGATACATCTTATTTCATAAAAAATAAAAACCAGCAATAACAGCAACTTAAATTTAGGTATAAGTATTGCTATTCATTATTGTCATCATTAATTTATTTTCTCAATATGCCTATTCGAACACCTATACGTGGATTACGTTCATTTTGTGTCGCTTCAAAATGCTTAAGTTTCAAACATGCTGCTGCACAATTATTTTTAACACCTTCAGCTGTCAGTCATCAAATCAAACAGTTAGAGGAACAACTAGGTTTAGTACTATTTAAAAGGGGTACGCGATCAATAGAACTAACAAGTTCAGGGAAGCAGTTTTATCAGTCTATTCAACCTATTATTCATCAACTTGAATCAACAATTTCTGATTTCACTCATAATCAACAAAACAAAACAATCGTGATAAGTTTGCCTGAGTTTTTTGCAAGTGAATTATTTATCCCTCGCTTAAGCGAATGGTCTGAACAAAACCCAGATATTAACCTCCAACTAGAAACAGTAAAGTCTGGAAGTGAACCATCTCAAGTAGCCGACTTATCTATAGTTCTTGCGAATGGTAAACCTAATGCGAGTATAGTTCATGAATTATTCCCTGTTCGTTATGCGCCTGCTTGTAATAAAAAGTTATATAAAAAGCTTAAAAACATCGGAGTTTCAGCGCTAAGAAATACACCATTAATCTTACATAGATCACGCCCTTGGTCATGGCATCAATGGGCTGACCAAGTCAACATTGATGATTTTGATCCCAAGCAAATTATACAGTTCGATAGCATGTTTGGCGTAGCACGGGCTGCACAACAAGGAATGGGAATAGCTTTAGTCCCCCTACCTATCAGCAAAACATGGTTTAGTGAACAATTTTTAGTGAAACTTTTTGACGATGAACTAAACACAAATGACAGGTATTACCTTATTCAACATGAAAATATGGAAAGTAAAACAGAACTAACTTTATTTGCGAATTGGGTAAAAGCAACTTTTGTAGATAGCAGCTCATCATCCTTAATGTTATAGGTGAAATTTATTCACCCAATAGTTATATTTTAATCGTTTGTCGGATTATATATAAATTCCTATATTAAGCGTGTATCAACTTGATACGCTTTTAATTGGAGAAACAACATGAATATTAAACCTACATTATTAAAAACTATACTTGCAACTATGGTCCTTAGTAATCCCGTATTAGCTTTTGAAAGCAACTTAAAATTAAGAGTTGCTATAGTAAAAAACGCAACAGGTACACATGAAATTGTTAAAGGAGAATTTGATTCTGGTATTAAAAAGTTGAACAAACTTTATAAAAGTGAAGACTCATTTGGCAGTAATATGGGCTTGTGCGTTGCTTATTTAAAAACAAAAGAAGCAGAGCAATCCGAATCAGCATGTACAGCAGCGATCAATAGCGCTAAAAAAATAAACCTGAGAAACTCTAAAGCTGATTACCTTAAGTCGTTAAGTTATAACAACCGTGGTATTTCAAGATATATAAATAATGATGTATCTGGTGCTTTATCCGATTTAAGTGCTGCGGTATTAATTGATGACAATGCCATTACAACCAGTAATTTAGAGCTTCTTAAGCAATACTCTTTTAAACAGGGAACTCTTGCTTCTACTACTTCGTCAATACTGTCTGATTAACTTACTTTACAGCACTACAAAATTGGAGAATTAACATGATAAAACGAACTCTTTATAACATATCGTCAGTAGCGACACTTATTTTTAACATCAAACACCTGTCTGTTAGTCAGTGGGATGTTGAAGAGTCCGAATATACACAACGTATTACTGGTAAAAGACAACAAAGGTAATTAAATGGTTTATTTAAAAACTAAGTAGCAGCACAACTAGAGGTTATCAGATTTTAAAATGATACCGAAGGTGTTGCTATTTCCTTTATTTTTAATCAAGTAATTTTCGTGATATCCATTAAAAAAATTCAATATATTACCTTCATCTATTCGAAAGACCACACGCCTAAAAACCTTTTATCTCTATTATTTTTATTACCTTCGTACAAAGGTTTTTCTATTTTAGTAAAAGCAAAAAAGGTCTAAATTTAAGCAGAAAAATTGTTCATTATACGATTTGGAATAAATAATAACCCTACTCGACCATATCGAGTTATTGAAAAACGTTATAAAAAATAATCATTGTTTTTTTATTGGAAACTATTGATTACATGGTACTTACAGCCTAATTATAGTTATTGTTTATTCATACTTTAAAGTAACTCAAGCGCTTTAGCTAAATTCACGGCAGCAACCTCAGTGTTAATTCTGCGCTTAACAGATAGCTCTTATAGGAAGAAGAGCAAAATGATGTTCAATAGTGTAATGAAAAGTTCAAGTAACTTGATTGCTAAATTATTTATGAATATATGCGCTAATAAAGCGTTAATTATTCAGGATTAACATACGACAAGACTAGTCAAACTTAATCTCAGCGGGTAGAATCTAGCCCATCAATTTTTTAAGAACAACGAGATGCATTCAGATGGGCAGAGCATACCAAAATCGCAAATTATCAATGGCGAAAACAGCCGGCGCAAAAACTAAAGTTTATTCTAAGTACGGTAAAGCAATTTATGTAAGCGCCAAAGAAGGTGGTGTTGATCCAGATGGGAACCTAACACTTCGCGGTTTAATTGACCGAGCTAAAAAAGATCAAGTTCCTACTCATGTGATTGAAAATGCGATAAAAAAAGCATCTGGTGCTGGTGGTGAAGATTTTGTAGCTGCTCGATATGAAGGCTTTGGCCCTGGTAACTGTATGGTTATTATTGATTGTTTAACGGATAATGGTAACCGTACGATTAAAGATGTACGCCAATGTTTTACTAAAACCTATTCTAAAATCGGTTCATCTGGCACTGTTTCACATATGTTTAATCATCAAGCGGTATTTGCTTTCAAGGGTGAAGATGACGAAGCAGTTTTAGAAACGTTAATGATGGCTGATATTGATGTAACTGATGTTGAGCTAGAAGACGGTATTATTACTGTTTATGCACCGCATACTGAGTTTTTTAAAGTAAAAACTGAATTTGCTAATTCAATGCCAGAGTACGAGTTAGAGGTTGAAGAAATTACTTGGGTACCACAAAATTACACTGAAATTTCAGGTGAAGAAGATACCGCTAATTTTGAAAAATTCATCGCTATGTTAGATGATTGTGATGATGTACAAAACGTTTATCATAATGCCGATGTAGCTGAATAAATATTTTCAATAACACCACTGATTATTAATGCTAAAGCACCTTCTAGAGGTGCTTTTTATTTGCCCAACTTTTCCAACATAACATTCACTGCATCTAAATGTTCAGGGTTGTTATGACACATACCTTGGAAAACAGCACAAATATCAAGAAAGTCTGGTAGTTCTGTACGTTGTGCCATTTTCATTAAACGCTTTGTTAAGCGCATCGAGGCAGTTGGTTTACTGGCTATTTCTCTCGACAACGTCATCACATTATCCATCAATAATTCAGGTTCAACGACATTAAGCACAACACCTAATTCTTTTGCTTCAGCTGCATTTATAATTCGTCCCGTAAAGGTTAGTTCTGCCGCCTTTTGATAACCAATAACACGTTGCATAAACCATGCTCCACCATCACCAGGTATAAGCCCTAAATTAGCAAATGTTTCTCCGAATTTTGCTTTCGTTGATGCTATACGAATATCACACATATTCGCCACATCAAATCCAGCACCTATTGCCGCACCATTAATAGCAGCAATCACGGGGACTTCACATTTGTGTATCGCTAAAGGAATTCTTTGAATACCTTGACGATAACGAGCTTCAAGCTCTTGAACATCGCCAGCAAAATCACCACCGCGTTCAGCCATATCTTTAATATTACCACCAGATGAAAATGCTGTTCCTGCACCCGTAATAATCAAGACAGCGATAGACTGATTTTTATTAACCCATTCAATGGTATTAACAATATCATCAGCAATGGCAGTACTTGTAAGCGCATTACGTACATCATGACGATTAAAGGTTAACGTAACAATATTATTGTCTAGCGTTAATAAACAGTCTTCTAATTGGGGAAGATTATCAGTCATTGCTGTTTCTCATTAATTTTCACCTGTTGCCAATAAGCTTCAAGTGTTTCTAGTGAATGTTGTTCAAATTCAACACCAGAGTTTTCTACCTGCTTTTCAACACCATGAAATCTTTTGGTAAACTTTTGATTTGCTTGGCGCAATAGCTGTTCAGGGTCCTTTTTTGCATGACGACAAAGGTTTACAACAGCAAACATCAAATCGCCTAACTCTTCAGCTAACGCATCAGAATCGTTTTGCTCTATTTCAACTTTCACTTCTTCAACTTCTTCAACGACTTTTGCAAAGACGTCTTGAATATTATGCCAGTCAAAACCAACATGCGCACAGCGCTTTTGAATTTTAGCCGCTTGAGATAGTGCCGGTAAATTTTTAGGAATATCCGCTAATATACTAATTTGCTCACTGGCACTTTTTTGTTGTCTTTCTTTCGCTTTTTCATTTTCCCAATTTGCATTGATGTCAGCATCTGAACTTAAATTTTTGTCGCCAAACACATGAGGATGACGGCGAATAAGCTTTTCACAAATGGCGTTAACGACACTGTCAAAATCAAACTTTTTTTGCTCATGTCCTAATTGACTATAAAAAATCACCTGAAACAGTAAATCCCCCAATTCTTTCTCTAATTCAGAAAAGTCTTGGTGTTCAACCGCGTCCATTACGGCATCAGCGACTTCATATGCTTCTTCGATAGTGTGAGGAACGATCGACGAAAAGTCTTGTTTGATATCCCACGGACAGCCCGTTTCTGGATCACGAAGTTCGGTCATGATCCAACGTAATTTATTCATTGAAGCTTGTTCTGTTAACATCTTTATACTTTCCATTCTTTATAAGTTCAAAAGGCAGATAAAATAAAACTAGAGCCGTTTAACTTCTAATACATCGTCGAGTTGTAATAACTTTCCAATCAAACGTCCTAATATTTCATTGTTCGCAATTTCAATATTTAGCAACATGGCGACTGTTTGTTTAATATGATCAGAACGACTTTCCATGCCAACAATACTGACGCGTTCATTTGAAACAATCGTAGATATGTCGCGAACTAAACCTTGGCGATCACTCGAAATAACTTTAACGGTAACGAGATAACTTTGTTGTTCTTGCTCACCCCATTGCACTTCAACTTCACGTTCGGGTTGCTGATTTAGCGCATTAGCTAATTGGTCACAATCATTGCGATGTACCGATATACCTCGGCCTTGTGTTATGAAGCCTGAAATATCGTCACCAGGCACTGGATGACAACATTTAGCCATATGCGTTAATAAATTACCAACGCCTGATACCGTTATACCATTCGCATCAGCCTTATGTTTATGCTGAGTCTGTTGCGGCTTTACTAAACTCTGGGGATCAAGCTCTACAGGTGGTTTATTTTTCTCATCATGATATTGCAAATGATTAATCACTTGCTGCAAACGAGCATTACCTGAACCTATAGCGGCATATAAATCATCAACTGTTTTAATGTTAAAACGCCGACTGGTAGACATTAAGTCAATATCAGTTAAATCCAGTTTTGATAATTCTGCATCTAATTGCTCTTTGCCGGATGCAATATGTTTATCGCGATCGAGCAATTTAAAGAAGTTTTGAATTTTCGACCGTGTTCTTGATGCATGTGTATAATGCAAATTGGGGTTTAACCAGTCACGACTCGGGTTAGGTGTTTTACTGGTTAATACTTCAACTTGATCGCCAGTTTTTAAACGATAAGTAAAGGGCACTATGCGGCCAAAGACTTTAGCACCAATGCAACAATGCCCAACATTTGAATGAATATAATAAGCAAAATCTAAGGGGGTAGCCCCCACAGGCAAGTCAATAACATCACCATTTGGGGTAAACACATAAATGCGGTCTTCAAATACTTGGCTGCGTAACTCATCAACTAAGTCGCCGTTTTCGCTTACGTCATCTTGCCATTGTAAAACTTTTCTTAACCAGCTAACTTTTTCATCAAAGCCTGTTTTTTTATCGTTGCTATTACCGCCAGAATTCCCCTCTTTATAGCGCCAGTGAGCAGCAACACCCATTTCTGCATCTTCATGCATTTGTTGGGTTCTAATTTGCACCTCTACTGATTTACCTTCTGGCCCCAAAACTACCGTATGAATAGACTGATAACCATTAGGTTTTGGTGTGGCGACATAATCATCGAATTCATTAGGTAAATGTTTCCAACTGGTGTGAACGATACCGAGTGCGCCATAACAATCTTGCAATTCATCGACAACAACTCTGACGGCTCTTACATCAAAAAGTTGTTCGAAATCGAGTGATTTTTGCTGCATTTTTTTCCAAATACTAAATATATGCTTCGGTCGACCATAAACTTGACCAGCAATATTTAAGTCTTTCAATTGCCCATTTAGATTACTGACAAAATCAACCATATATTTTTCACGGGCAAGACGTTTTTCGTCTAATTGTTTCGCAATATCTTTATATACAGTGGGATGAAGGTAACGAAAAGAAATATCTTCAAGTTCCCATTTTAATTGCCCAATACCTAATCTATTAGCAAGCGGCGCATAAATATTAGCGGTTTCTTTTGCCGCTAAAACCCGAGTTTCTTCATCGGCATTTTTTACAAGTCGTAAATAGCAAACACGCTCAGCCAGCTTAATAACGACTGCTCTTACATCATCCACCATTGCTACTAACATTTTACGAATGTTATCAACTTGATTTGCAGAAACTTGGTTTGACTGGCCTTGCTGTAGTGCTTTGATTGCTTGCATTTGGCTAACACCATTGCACAAACCGAGGATTTGTTTAGAAAAGTTTTCTTCAATGTATTCCATGGAAATACATTGATATTCATACAAGGGAAGTAAAAAGGCAGCACATAATGAATCACGATCTAAATTCAAGCTGGCAAGAATTTCTACCATTTCTAATGATTTAGTTTGACACTCTTGCTGTTCGACATAGAAGTCACTAACCTGATGCCAAAGCTTTTCAAGTGCTTGATGCTTATGTTCACTAAGTTCTAATGAGCATAACCATTGGTCAAAATTTGTTTCCGACATTTGATGAGATTTACGTACCGAAACCATGAGAAAAACCTACTAAATTTTAGGAAAATAAATGAATGTCTACTTAGTAAACAATACCATAGTCTCAATATGTTTTGTTTGTGAAAACATATCCATTAGGGATATTTTTTCAATACGATAACCCTGTGCTAATAATAGTTCACTATCTTTAGCTAAGGTTGCCGGATCACAACTTACATATAGAACCATTTTAATATTCAAATGAACCAATTGTTGTAAGGCTTGATATGCACCTGCTCGCGCGGGATCGAGTAGAAGTTTTGTATATTTTTTATTTACCCAAACTTCATTTTCCCAATGACTATTTAAATCGGCTTGATAAAATTCACAATTGTTTAAGCCATTATTCAAAGCGTTTTCATGTGCCTTCGCGACCATAAGGTCGACACCTTCAATTCCAACAACCTGCGCGACTTTTTTAGCTATGGGTAAGCTAAAATTTCCTAGACCACAAAATAAATCTAAAACAATATCTTGTTCATTCAAACTTAGCCATTGAAGTGCTTGAGTTATCATCGCCCTATTCACTAGGTGATTAACTTGAATAAAGTTGTCAGGGCTGAACGAAATATTAATATTATCATCTAACGCGTATTGCATTAATGCAGATGAAGATTCATCTAAAGGCGTTATTTCTTTACCGTAATCGAATAAAACGTCACAAGGAAAGTTTTCGCTAAAGGTTTGCCAATAAAGTTTGTCTTGCTTAGTTAAGACTTCAAGTTGCCTAACTACAACCGTTACTTTATCAGTAGAAATAACTTCTATATGACCAATAGCATTTTTGCCTGATAGTTTTGGGAGCAACTTTTTAAGTAGTGAAAATATAGGGTTTAATGGCTCAACCAAAACAGGACAATTTTTAATATTAATTAAATGATTACTGCCTCTTTGCCTAAATCCAATAGTTGCTTGTCCCGTCTTATCATATTGCACACCAATACGTGCCTTCCGGCGGTAATGTAAAGGTTGACTAACAATTGCTGCCTGCCAAGGTAATGCTTCGATCCCATTACGCGCAAACAAATCACTCACTTTCTGCTGTTTAAAATCAAGTTGAGCCATCTGAGACATATGCTGTAAATCACATCCACCGCAGTTGAGAAAGTGCTGACATTTGGCTTGTGAACGTTGTTTACTTTTGCTTATTACTTCAATTAACTTTCCACGGCTGTATTTGTTTTTTTGCTCAATAACTTTCAATTGAACAACTTCTTCAGGTAAAACGCCATCAATGAATATAGGTTTTTTATTGTATTGACCAACGCCACAGCCGTTAATATCAAGGCGAGTGATTTTGAGTTTTACTGCTTGCCCTAATTGTTGTTTCTTAGCCGTTACTTTGAAAAAATTAGCCATGACGAAATATACCTGTTAAGTGCTATAATTTTATATGACGATATGCCATTATAAGATTATTCAATACCATGATTTTACACTAAAGTTCAGCAAATAATGCATAAAATAAGTCTGAAAGATTGGGTAATTTTACTTACCATCGTTCCTACAACGCTGATCGCATTCACGATAGCCAGCTATTTTTCATATAGTCGCTATGATGAATTGAATGATTTTTTAATGCAGCGTTCTCAAAGTATTATTGAACCTTTAGCTATTGCTAGCACGCTCCCTATGCTGAGTAAGGATAGAGTGCAATTACGTGATTTGATGAATGTGACACATCGCAGCCAATCTTCAATTATTAAAAGCATTGCTGTATTCACTAAAGATAACCAAGTTTTTGTCACAAGCTCTTATCACGGTGATACGAATATATTGCGCCTTAAAGCCGGCCAAGTTATCCCTACTAACACTATTTATTCTCAAACAGATGAAAATTTTATTTTTCATAGTCCAATAATTGCTGAAGCTGCACAAAATGATATTACACAATCGCTCCCTCAAAATAATATCGGTTACATTGCAATGCAAGTTGATAGCAGTAATATACGCTTAAAACAGCAAAACCAAATGATATTTGCCTTTTTTATTGCACTTTTGGGTAGTGTTTTCAGTGCTTTCTTTTCTTATCGTTTAATTAAAAATTTCACTCGACCAATAGGCTCTATGGTTCAAGCGGTCGACAGAATAAGAGAAGGTAAACTTGAAAGTCGAGTAACAGGTCAATTGATTGGAGAACTTAATTTTTTGAAAAATGGTGTCAATGCAATGGCACAGTCTCTAGGCGATTACCAAGAAGAGATGCAAGGAAGTATTGATCAAGCAACTACTGATTTACGAGAGAGTTTAGAGCAATTTGAAATTCAAAACGTTGAACTTGATATTGCCAAGCGAAAAGCGCAAGAAGCCAATAAAGTTAAATCAGAATTTTTAGCAAATATGAGTCATGAACTTCGTACACCACTTAATGGTGTAATTGGCTTTACTCGCCAAGTTTTAAAAACGCCTCTCACAGTAACTCAACGCGATTATTTACAAACGATCGAACGTTCTTCCGCTAATTTATTGGCAATTATTAATGATATTTTAGACTTCTCAAAACTAGATGCAGGTAAAATGGTCATTGAAAAAATTCCTTTTTCAATGAGAGAAGCGGTAGAAGAAACCTTAACCTTACTTGCTCCAACATCTCACAAAAAGAATATTGAATTATCATTACGCGTAAACCCTCAATTACCTGATGCCTTCATTGGTGATGCAATGCGAATTAAACAGGTGTTGATTAATTTGACCAGCAACGCGATGAAATTTACTCACAAAGGCGCTGTAGATATTGATGTAGACAGTGAACGTATTGAAAATAATATTGCCATTATCAAAATAACCATAAAAGATACCGGTATTGGTATGAACAAAGAGCAACAGCAAACTATTTTTGATGCTTTTGGTCAAGCCGATAAAAGTGTTACCCGATTATATGGTGGTACAGGGTTAGGGTTAGTTATTTCACAGCGTTTAGTGAATGAAATGAATGGCAATATGGGTTTTTCTTCAGAGCAAGCCGAAGGGTCAACTTTTTGGTTTACTTTCCGTTGTGAAGTTAATCCTATTTCTATTGATAATGTTTTTGATAATCATGAGCTATCAGGAAAAAGTGTACTTTATTTAGAGCCTCATACGCATAGCCGTATTGCGACCAGTGAAATTCTTGCTGATTGGGATTTAGACGTTCACGCGGTTCAAAACTTAGATCAAATATATGACCTACTGACTAAAAAGTCGCATTTTGATTTTGCACTTATTAGCCATGATATAACGCCAACGGCATTGGTGGATTTGAAAGAATTGATCAAGGCACTTTCTCAAAAGGTTACACAGATTAATCTTGCAATAAATAGTAATTCTCCTAATTTACAAGAAGCGTTAATTGCAAGTGGTGCAAGCAGTTGTTTAAGTAAACCAATAACGCCAGAAAAAATAAATAAGGTCTTATTGCCTCGACATCATTTATTAGACACCATAAGAACCACCACTCAAGAAAATAGAATACCCGTAAAGTTTTTAGCTGTTGACGACAACGAAGCTAATTTAAAACTCATTAATGAACTATTATTAGAACAAGTAAACGAAGTCACTACGGTAGTTAACGGCCAAGAAGCGGTAGATATTTGTAAACATGAAAAATTTGCAATGATATTTATGGATATTCAAATGCCTATAATGGACGGAATATCTGCACTTAAAAGCATTAAAGCCATGACTTTTAATGATAATACCCCAATAATTGCCGTTACAGCCCATGCCCTAAAAGAAGAAAAAGATAAGCTGTTGAAACTTGGTTTTGACTCTTATATGACTAAACCTATTGACGAAACTATGCTTCGGCATGCTATTTATGAGTATTGTGATTTGACCCAACCACGAGATATAAAAACAATAAAAGATAAAAGCACAAATAAAAACCATACTAATGAGATATCGCATGAGGAAAAATCTGACACTAAAGTTGAAGTTGAACCTCGTAACAATAAAATTATTGATTGGCCTCTGGCATTAAAGCGAGCAGGAAATAAAGAAGAGCTCGCTAAAGAAATGCTTAAGGGTCTTGTGCAAAGTCTCCCAGAAACTAAGGTCAATATTTCTGAGGCACTTACTTCGCAAGATTTAGAGCAATTAAAAGTGCTCATTCATAAACTTAATGGTGCTTGTTGTTATTCAGGAGTGCCAAGCCTAGGAAGGGTTACTCACCAGATAGAAACAGATCTTAAGAGTGGTGTTACTATTGATGATTTGGAGCCTGAATTTTTTGAGTTTTTTGAACACATTGATAACGTCTTAAAGCAAGCGTTTGAGATGTTTAACAATTCATCTGATACTCAGTAATTTTTCTTTATTGACAATGATTTACCATTCAGTTCATGAATAACCATAATACATTGATTTTCTGCAGTTTTCAGGAAAAGTAAAACCTATTAGAGCAACAACAGGTTAATGTCTTCAATTAGGCTTTTGTTAGGCCGCTCAATTATACGACCGAGTTCTTCTTTTTTACTATTGTCTCGATATATAATAATGGTGGGGGTGTATTTTATTTTACTTTCTTTCGCCAATGCCTGTGGATCTTCTTTTTGATAATCAAGCGCAATAAGTGTTGGAGTAATATGTTGATTTGCTTTTAATATTTTCAGTAATTTTGGAACCTCACGTTCACTGTCGTGACACCAGGTCCCAAAATAAACCTCTACCTGAAGTGTTTCAGGCCATTTAGCAATAATGTTCTGCTCTGCTTCATTGATTGAAAATGCTTGAAACCTTTCATTAAAAACATCAAAACCACTCAATAATTGTGATTCACTGATAACACCGAGTGCAAAATCATCATTATTATCTGCAGAAACAAAGACTGACATTAGGCAAAAAAAAGTGAGTGTGAATATGGTTAATAATGATTTATTCATAGGTGCTCTTTGTGTTAACAAAAATTAAAGCTAATTAAAATTAATGTTTTTTTAATTCATTAGCTTTTAATAACATGGCTTTGCTCTCTTGTAAAAAGATATCTGCATAATCTCCAAACCAATCAGCAACTTGTTCGAACATGGTCACAAAAGCGTCTTTATCACCCATCTCAACATCTTCTAATAATTCTAAAAAGCGATAAGCAAAACGTTTCATCATGGCAACATTATCGCGATTTGAAAAAATGATGTCCGTATAAAGCACAGGGTCTTGAGCAAACAAACGCCCTACCATGATTAATTCTAAACGATAAATAGGCGAGCTCATTTCAACAAGTTGAGAAATATCAGCCCCTTCGGTCATCAAATGATAACCATAAGCGATAGTTGAAAAATGTCGCATCACCTGCACCATCGACATTGCTTGATCATGTGCTAAAGCATCAACAGGATATATTTTTGCGCCCCATACCTGAAATTGTTTCAATAACCAATTATATTGCTCCGGCGAACGGCCCTCACAAGTAATAATTGTTTGTTTAATTAAACCTGATACATCAGGGCCAAACATGGGATGTAATCCAACCACAGGTCCTTTATGAACTTTCATCATTTCATAAAGAGGCATTTCTTTTACACTGGTAACATCAGCCAAAATACACGCTTGAGGTAAACAAGACAATTTTTGAATGATCATTGACGTTAATCGAATAGGGACAGCAACGATGACTACGCCTGCACCATCAAGGATACTGTCACTATCTGGCCAATCATTTTGTTCAAGTACTTCAACGTTATAACTAGAACGCTCAAATAAATCGACAAATACTTTACCCAATTGACCACTACCACCGATAACGACAATTTTTTTACATTCAGTATTCACGCACTGATAACCACTAGCATCTTGACTGATATATGAATCACGCATTAGACGTCGAAGAATATCTTCGATTAACTCAGGAGATACCCCTTCTTCCATAGCTTGTTGACGACGCAAGGTAATCAATTCAGCTTCTCGTTCGGGTGCATAAATTGGCATGCCTACTTGGCTTTTCAGTTCTCCAACTTTAGTAGTAACCGCTCTGCGTTTCGCTAATAGTTCGACTAATTTACTGTCTATCTCATCAATTTCATTTCTCAGTGCTTTCAACTGGGGAGCTATACTTTCTTTAGTCATTAATTTACTCTTTTGCTTTTAGCGATAATCAACTTTACACACATTAAGTTAAACGTAGCTTTAAGGCATCTTCAAGTTTATTTTTAGCATTGACGAATAAAGTTTCAGTATCTTCAAAGTTAATACACGCATCGGTAACAGAAACACCGTATTTCAACTCATTTTTGGGCACATTCGTACTCTGATTTCCCTCGTGAATATGACTTTCTAACATGATACCTATTATAGATTTATTGCCTTCTACTATTTGATTAAATACATTTTCAGCGACCAACGGTTGACGACGGTAATCTTTATTTGAATTACCATGTGAACAATCAATGACGATACCTGGCTCTAAACCGTGTTTATTCAAGTCTTGCTCGCATACTGCTACATTAACTGAATCATAATTAGGTTGCTTGCCGCCTCGTAAGATAACATGCCCATCAGGGTTTCCTGATGTTTTGATCAAGGCGACTTGTCCTTGACGATTTATTCCCATAAAACGATGCGAAGACGCCGCTGACTGTAAAGCGTTAATTGCCACACCTAAACTACCATTAGTGCCGTTTTTAAAACCAATAGGCATAGAAAGACCTGAAGCCATTTCTCGGTGTGTTTGCGATTCAGTTGTTCTCGCTCCGATTGCAGACCAGCTGAAGAGCTCAGCCAAGTATTGAGGGCTAATAGGGTCAAGAGCCTCAGTTGCTAGAGGTAAACCTAAATCTGTCAAATAAATGAGTAATTCTCGCGCTTTTCTTAAACCACTTTCCACATCAAATGTACCGTCCATGTGAGGATCATTTATTAAGCCTTTCCACCCTACTGTTGTGCGAGGTTTTTCAAAATAAACACGCATAACAATGTAAAGACTATCTTGATGTTTATCATGCAGTGCTTTTAATTTTTGAGCATATTCTTTTGCTGCATCAAGATCATGTACAGAGCATGGCCCTGAAATGACCAATAAACGATGGTCTTTTTTATGAATAATATTAGCAATAACCTTACGGGCTGCTTTAACAAAGTCGCGCCCTTTTTCTGACAATGGTAATTCATCTCGCAACTGATCTGGTGTTATCAATACATCTTCAGAATTTACATGAATATCGTTGAGGGTTTTTATATGTGAGGTTTGACTAGGTATTGAGTTAGCTGAAGTTTGAGACATTGTGTTTTCCATTTATCGAAGATTGTTTAATAATGTAAAGATAGAGCAAAAGAACTAAGAGTGACTTAGCAAAAGAAGGGGGTAAAATAATATCGTTTTGTTGGTATTGGCATGGTAATGTTACTAACCATCTCTTTTGTAAAGTTATGTTTACTTTCTTTGTACAGAATATATTACAGTGAATTTTTTTGAAGGTACAGCACTTTTTAGTGTTTTATGTTCAGGATGAACGGTATGTCACGATCACATGGATGTGAAAGAGTGGCGATGTTCAGGATGAACGGTATGTCACGATCACATGGATGTGAAAGAGTGGCATGTTCAGGATGAACGGTATGTCACGATCACATGGATGTGAAAGAGTGACGATGTTCAGACTACTCTCTCAGAGTTTTTCTAACTCAAGGTAGGAGACTTTGAATACATTAAACATAAAAAGCGCCCTTAGGCGCTTTTGTCTTTAATGTAACTATTTACGGTATTATCTAAGCACCATGAACAATTCTATTACTGATCAAGTTATCAACTACGGTAGGGTCTGCCAATGTTGATGTGTCACCTAAAGTATCAATATCATTTTCAGCAATCTTACGTAAGATACGACGCATGATTTTGCCTGAACGCGTTTTTGGTAGACCTGGTGCATACTGAATATAATCAGGTTTTGCAAAACGACCTAACTCTTTAGCGACAAATTCAGTTAACTCTTTTAATAACTCCGGAGATTCACTCGCATTACCCATTAAAGTAACATAAGCATAAACACCCTGTCCTTTAATTTCATGCGGATATCCTACAACAGCAGCTTCTGCAACAGCAGGATGAAGTACTAATGCGCTTTCAATTTCAGCCGTACCTAAACGGTGGCCAGAAACGTTAAGCACATCATCAACGCGTCCCGTGATCCAATAAAAGTCGTCTTCGTCGCGTCGAGCGCCATCACCCGTAAAATAATTACCTGGGTACTGGCTTAAGTATGTTTGATAAAAACGGTCATGGTCGCCGTAAACTGTTCTTAATTGACCTGGCCAACTACCCGTCATAACTAACAAACCAGAATCAGCTCCTTCAAGTGTATTACCTTCTTTGTCAAACAATGCTGGCTGAACACCAAAGAAAGGTTTACCTGCAGCACCAGGTTTCATATCAACAGCACCTGGCAATGAAGTAATTAAAATGCCACCTGTTTCAGTTTGCCACCAAGTATCAACGATAGGACAATTAGATTTACCCACAACTTCGTAATACCAATGCCATGCTTCAGGGTTAATTGGTTCACCCACAGTACCCAGTATACGCAACGAAGAAAGATCGGATTGATTGACTAAATCGTCACCAACACTCATTAAAGCACGGATAGCGGTAGGAGCAGTGTAGAAAATATTTACTTTATGCTTTTCACAGACTTGCCAAAATCGTCCAGCATCAGGGTATGTTGGAACACCTTCAAAAACTAAGGTTGTTGCACCGTTAGCTAACGGTCCATAGAAAATATAAGAGTGGCCTGTGATCCAACCTGCGTCAGCTGTACACCAATAAATTTCACCATCTTTATAATCAAACACATATTTATGAGTCATTGCTGCATAAAGAGAATAACCGCCACAAGTGTGTAAAACGCCTTTTGGTGTTCCTGTAGAACCTGAAGTATAAAGAATAAATAATGGGTCTTCAGCGTCCATAACTTCTGGTTCACATACTGCTGATTGTTTAGCTACCTCATCTTCATAATTAACGTCAATACTATCATTCCAAGCGACATCGCCGCCTGTTCGCGTTACAACAATTACAGAATGTACATTTGGACAATCAGCAACGGCTTCATCAACATTTATTTTGAGTGGGATAACACGACCGCCACGTAAACTTTCATCGGCGGTAATAACCACTTGACAATCTGCATCAGCAACACGAGAACGAATAGCTTCTGTAGAAAAGCCGCCAAAAACAACCGAGTGTACTGCGCCAATGCGAGCACAAGCTAGCATTGCATAACCTACTTCTGGGATCATCGGCATATAAATACAAACACGATCACCTTTTTTAACACCGCGCGCTTTTAATAAGTTAGCAAAGCGACAAACATGGTCATGCAATTCTTGGTAAGTAATTTTCTTATCATCACTTGGGTCATCCCCTTCCCAAATTATTGCAGTATCATTTGCTTTTGTAGCCAAATGACGGTCAATACAGTTGTAACTTACATTTAATTTACCGCCAGAAAACCATTTAATATCAGCTGTTTTTAAATCAACATTACTTACGCTGTCCCATGGTTTATACCAATCAAGAAATTTATCCGCTTGCTCTGCCCAGAATACATCTGGTTGCTCAATAGATTGCTTATACATCGCATCATATGTTGCGCTATCAATATGCGTGTGTGCCTTGGCTTGTTCTAAAACCGGATAACAGCTTTTCAATTCTTTCATGTTAAGTCCTTCGTTTCTAACTCGATATTACTCATATTATTATGATTACAGCTTGAATAAGTTCTACACATATAAACTGTAACTGACTTTTTAGCTTTAAACAGTATGCAACATCATATAGGAAGTTAATTAGTGCGACTACTCAACTAAAGTCGAATAGGGCCGATTAATTTAAAATAAAACTGGAAATAGATAATTGCTCTTCAATTACATTAACATTGAAACGAACAAATGACAACGCTGTCATTTATCAACTAAAAAAAAGCAAAAAAATAAATTTGCCTTATTGAATCAAATTGTTATTACATAATTTAAAATTAGCGAATAATAATGTCTGGTGACCCATTGATTTCACCATCTTCAGAAATGGTTACTGTGCCGTTATTATTTGATAGCACTGCGATGCTTCGCCCTTTATCATTACGTATAAACAGTAATTCGTAGCCAAACTTACTTAAACTGCCAACAGAAAATTTCTGCGCAAGAGACAATTTTTGCCACCAAACAGAATGTTCCGGCGATTCTTGTCTTCTATCGTTATAAGGTTGTTTTTGTAACTGCATAAAGTGCCCACCGATTAAATAAATACCAATCGCATTTGATTAATACTTAATTTAGAGCGTCTCAAAATATAGATGCCCTAAGTAAGTATAGATCAGAATTGATAATTTAGGAGGAGTTTTTTGTTTTATTACGTAGAAAGAACAACAAATGCTGTCGCATAGAGGCTTTCATCAGAAAGCGATATATGCCAATTTTTAGCGCCTAATGCAATTGCTAACTCTTCTGCACGACTATGTAAAAGTAGTTGCGGCTGTCCTGAAGCTAATGATTTTATTTCGAAATGTTGAAATGAAACACCATTTGCTATACCTGTACCAAGAGCTTTTGAAGCAGCTTCTTTACCAGCCCAGCGTTTTGCTAAATAAAGCGCAGGATTGTTCAATAATTTATATTTTTCGAGCTCGAAAGGAGTCAATACACGAAACGCTAATTTGTCTCGGACTTTAGTGGCCATTTTTTCTATACGGCTTATTTCAATAATATCAGTACCTATACCGACAACAGACATAATAAACCTCTTAACTTGATACGAACTTCTTCAGAGTTGTCATCATTTGAATAGACTGACATTTCACCAAAATTAAAATAGGTATAGCCGTATCACAGACTATACCTTATAAGATCTAAAACCTAACTACGTGCTTCTAACATTAACTGTTTCATATCACGAACAGCTCTATCTAATCCGTCAATCGCCGCTCGTGCAATAATGGCATGACCAATATTAAGTTCAATGATCTCTTCGATAGCGGCAATAGGTTTTACGTTAAAGTAATTTAAACCGTGCCCTGCGTTAACTTTTAAACCATTCGCGTGTGCATACCTAATACCTTCAATTAAACGGATCAATTCAATCTGTTGATCTTGTTCATTTTTAGCATCCGCATAATGGCCAGTATGAATTTCAATATAAGGTGCTCTACTTGCAATAGCTGCATCAATTTGATTTTTATCCGCATCGATAAATAAGCTCGTTTCTATACCAGCCTCTGATAACACTGACACAGCACGCGTAATGTTATTTAAATTACCTAATACATCTAAACCACCTTCAGTCGTAAGCTCTTCACGTTTTTCAGGTACCAGACAACAAAATGCAGGTTTTACTTCACAGGCAATTTCAAGCATTTCATCCGTGACAGCCATTTCTAGGTTCATTCTAGTATGTAAAGTCTGCTTTAAAACATGGATATCTCTGTCTTGAATATGGCGACGGTCTTCACGCAAATGAACGGTAATACCATCTGCCCCAGCATGCTCTGCAACAGATGCAGCATAAACAGGGTCAGGATAATTTGTACCTCTTGCTTCACGCAAGGTAGCAATATGGTCAACATTTACGCCTAATAAAAGTTCGCTCATTATTATATCTCTTAAGTTTATGTATTTTGTGTAAACAGTTTACGGCTATGTAACGGTTTACCGTCAAGTAAATGATTAATGATTTGTCGCATCAATAATTTGTATGTTTGCATGACATCTTTAGCAGATATGTTTTCTTCTGCTATAGCTTTTAAATGTATTGCATTATAACAAGTTTGTGTAAACTTATTTCTAGTAGGTAAAAAGTTCGCTGGAACAAAACCTTTTTCAGGCAAGTAACTGTAATGACTATTCTCTTTATAAGAAATTGGTGAATAGTCAATAGTCATTCCTAACTCTTCTAGCAATCTATTTTCAAATTTTCGCAATACTAATTCAATAGAATGTTGCTGTGATAGTTGCGAAATACTTTGTTGGTATTGACAAAAAAGTTCGTCGTATGGAATGTGCTCGCCCAATAAGCGCACTTGCAGTTCATTAAGGTAGAAACCACTGTAAAGGTAATTTCCGCTTAACTTGTAAGACTTACGTTCAGGTTCAACGCGCTTTAAATATTGGAGACTTCCTTGCCCTTTCAATACAATTTTCAAAGGAGAGAAAGGCTGGAGCAATGCTCTTTTATTTGATTTCAACGATTTCCCTAAGTAAGAAATCGCAGAAATTTTTCCTTGCTGTGATGTTAAAAATTCGAGCAATATTTGATTTTCACGATATGGCCGTGAATGTAATAAAAAGGCGCTTTGCTCAAATTCTTCCATCTTTAGTTGTCCAGCTGTCTAATTTAAGACTAGCCTGAATATTCATCCCCATAACCTAAACTTCGAAGAGCACGCTCATCATCAGCCCAACCTGATTTAACTTTCACCCAAGTTTCAAGGAACACTTTTTTTTCAAACAGCGTTTCCATGTCTCGACGAGCTTCTTGGCCAATAGTTTTAAGTCTCTCTCCCCCATTACCTATAACCATACGTTTTTGGCTTTTTCGTTCGACTAAAATTAACGCATTAATGTGGATAACACCTTTTTCATCCATTTTAAATTGTTCAACTTCAACCGTAGTAGAATAAGGTAATTCATCTCCCGTGAAACGAATAAGTTTTTCACGAACAATTTCAGAAGCCATAAATCGACTTGAACGATCCGTTACATAGTCATCTGGAAACCAAAAGTCACCCTCAGGTAACGAACTTAGACAAAGCTGACGAATAGTGTCAACATTATTTCCTTTCGCTGCTGAAATCGGAACGATATCACTGAAATCGTGCATTTCACCTAATTTTTGTAAGTGTGGTAAGAGTAATTCTTTGTCTTGTACATTATCAATTTTGTTAACAACTAAAATACAACGCGAACCAGATTTTTTTATTTTACTCAGTACAAGTTCATCGTCAGACGTCCAATTAGTGCCTTCAACAAGAAAGACAACTAATTCAACCTCTGCTATTGAACTACTCGCTGCACGGTTCATTAGGCGATTAATAGCCCGCTTCTCATCAGCATGAAGACCAGGGGTATCAACTAAAACGGCTTGATTATTTTCTTCCGTTAAAATACCTAAAATACGATGGCGTGTCGTTTGTGGTTTACGTGAAGTAATACTAATTTTTTGACCTAGCAAGCTGTTAAGCAATGTTGATTTACCAACATTAGGACGACCAACAATAGCAATTAAGCCACAATGTTTATTTTCACTTATCATGATGATATTTCACTGAGTTATTTTTTATCAAAAATGAGCGCGAGTACTTGTTGCGCTGCGGCTTGTTCGGCTTTACGACGGCTAGTGCCGTTGGTGATAACTTCGGTATTTATCACTTCAGTTGTACACCGAACCGTAAATTGCTGGTTATGAGATTGACCCGTTGTATGAATAACTTCATAAAGTGGTAAAGCAATTTTTCGAGCTTGTAAGTATTCTTGTAATCGAGTTTTAGGATCTTTCTGTTCATTACCCGGCTTAATAATATCTAGTCGCTCAGCAAACCAGCTAAGCACTAGCGCTTTAGTCGTATCGTTATCTGAATCTAAATACACTGCACCAATAATGGCTTCAACAGCATCCTCTAAAATTGAATCTCGACGGTGACCACCACTTTTTAATTCACCTGGTCCTAAAATTAAATATTCGCCTAAATTAAAACCACGCCCAATTTCAGCTAACGTTACACCACGAACAAGGCTTGACCGCATTCGTGTCAAATCACCTTCATCATGGGAAGGGAATTGTTGATAAAGAACTTCGGCAATAACAAAACCTAGAATTGAATCTCCAAGAAATTCTAAACGTTCATTGTGCGTACCTTTGGCACTCCGATGCGTTAATGCTTGGAGTAATAAATCTGTGTTATTAAAGGTATACCCTAACTTTTTACTTAACCTATTTAGTGCAATTTCTGAGCTTTTCAAAATTAATTAATCCAACCTAAACGTGAGAATCGAACATTGGTCGGGATCCACTTAGGTAACAGGCTATTTTCATCACGGTCAAAGTCAAAACTCATCCAAATAGCAATAGCTTCACCAACAAGGTTTTCTTCAGGTACAAACCCCCAAAAACGACCATCTAGGCTATTGTCACGATTGTCACCCATGACATAGTATTGACCTTTTGGTACAACAAATTCATCACGTTGCGTTCCTGCTTGTTGATAATAATGTTGGGTACGTGGCAATGTCTGGTTATCAATTAAAATATCATGCGTTTTATTTGGCATAATAGAAGTATGTCGACTCAAACCATAAGAGCCATCAGGGGTATCCGTTTCTTTTCTAAAATTATGCACGACTTGTTCAAAGTCAGGGCATGTCGTATCAGTCTCTAGACAAGCAGGCTTAATATAAATAGATTTATTACGATAAATTATTCTGTCACCGGGTAAACCGATAACACGCTTAATATAGTCAATTTTTGGATCTCGAGGATATTTAAAAACGACAACATCGCCACGTTCAGGTAATCCTACTTCAAAAAATTTATTACGTACTACTGGATCACGTAAGCCATAGTTAAACTTGTTCACTAAAATAAAATCGCCATCAAGTAAAGTTGGCATCATAGAACCCGATGGAATCTGAAACGGTTCCCATAAAAATGAACGTAAAATTAAAACAAAAGCAATCACCGGAAATATCTGCACAGAAGTATCAACGACTGCAGAAGGTTCAGATAATTTAACTATAACATCATCTGGTAACGTTTCTTGACATTGAGCTTGAGCGTTTACCAATGCCAATTTACGCTTCGGCGCTAAATAAAACTTATCAGCTAACCATACGACACCCGTAATACCGGTAAGAATTACGAGGAATATTGAAAAATATACAGCCATGACTTCCTTACTAACTATCTAATTTAAGAACAGCTAAAAACGCTTCTTGAGGTACTTCAACGTTACCGACTTGCTTCATACGTTTTTTACCATCTTTCTGTTTCTGTAGCAGTTTTTTCTTACGAGAAATATCACCACCATAACATTTTGCGGTAACATTCTTACGTAATTGTTTAACAGTTGTTCGAGCAATAACGTTATTACCAATAGCAGCTTGAATGGCGATATCAAACATTTGGCGATGAATAAGTTCTTTTAATTTATCAACTAACATACGGCCACGAGCAACTGAATTATCTCTGTGAGTAATCATCGCCAATGCGTCAACACGGTCACCATTGATCATTACGTCTACACGAACCATATCTGCAGCTTCAAAACGTACAAAATTATAATCGAGAGATGCATAACCACGACTGGTTGATTTCAATTTATCAAAGAAATCCATCACCACTTCTGCCATCGGCAACTCATAGGTAACCGCAACTTGATTTCCGTGATAAATAATATCTTTTTGTACACCACGTTTTTCAATACACAATGTTATAACATTACCTAAGTGCTCTTGTGGCACTAAAATATTTGCCTGAACAATCGGTTCACGAATTTCATCAATATTATTTACTGCCGGTAAATCACCTGGATTATCAATTGATAAAATTTCACCGTTAGTACAAGCAATTTCATAGTTAACAGTAGGTGCCGTAGTAATTAAATCAAGATCATATTCACGTGATAAACGCTCTTGAACAATTTCCATGTGCAGCATTCCAAGGAAACCAATTCTAAAACCAAATCCGAGTGCTGATGAATTCTCTGGCTCAAAAAACAATGAAGCATCGTTTAAGCTTAGTTTGTTCAATGCATCACGGAAATTTTCGAAATCCTCAGAACTTATAGGAAAAATGCCTGCGTAAACTTGTGGTTGAACTTTTTTGAAACCACCAAGCGCGGTTGCCGCTTCTTTTTTACTGATGGTAATAGTATCACCTACTGGTGCACCATGAATTTCTTTAATGCCGGCAATAATAAAGCCTACTTCGCCAGTTTTTAAAGTACCTGTCTCGACTTGCTTTGGTGTAAATATACCGACCTTATCAATTTGGTGAACTTGTCCAGTAGACATCACCACCATTCTATCGCCTTTTTTCACTTCACCGTTCATCACACGAACTAATGAAACAACACCTTGATAATTATCAAACCACGAATCAATGATCAATGCTTGTAAATTGCCTTTAGGATCACCTTCAGGTCCAGGTATGTTTTCGACAATAGTTTCTAATACATCTTCAATACCAATGCCTGTTTTTGCTGAACACTGCACTGCACCAGTAGCATCAATACCAATAATATCTTCAATCTCTTCGCTTACACGATCAGGATCTGCTTGTGGTAAATCAATTTTATTTAAAATAGGAAGAACTTCTAAATCCATCTCAAGTGCTGTGTAACAATTGGCTACCGTTTGAGCTTCAACGCCTTGCCCTGCATCAACAACCAATAAAGCACCTTCACATGAAGCAAGTGACCGTGATACCTCATATGAAAAGTCAACATGACCGGGTGTATCGATGAAGTTGAGTTGATAAATTTCACCGTCTTTAGCTTTATAGTCTAAAGTAACACTTTGGGCTTTAATCGTTATGCCACGTTCGCGTTCAATGTCCATAGAGTCAAGGACTTGTGCTTCCATTTCACGTTCTTGTAAGCCACCACAATGTTGGATCAAACGATCAGAAAGTGTAGATTTGCCGTGATCTATATGGGCAATAATTGAGAAGTTACGTATATTTTTCATAAATGGAAGTTCAAATAATGCTGTGGTTAATTCAATAGTGGCGAGATTTTAGCGAATTTAGCGCTCTGGGGCTATCTTTATGTTGCGTTAACTTGTGTATAGGGACTTTTAATCAGAGATTTCAACGATATTTATTGAAGGAGCGTTTATGCGAAGAATACGTGGGATCAACAAATCACAATATTTACCACGTTTTTGCTGATGTCGAGCTAGACAGAACCCTAAGTACCCCCCAAAAACGCCAAAAGCAATTGCAATTAATTCATGACTAAATATTTCATTATCGACAAGCCATTGTCCTAGAGCAGAAGCAATAACTAAACCGAGTAATGGCCACAAATAAACTTGCCAAGCAGACAACAATAAATGTTTATCTGATAAACCTATAACAACCGTATCACCAATTTTAACAGGTAAATCTGTATATAAATCTAAACTAAGCTTAGGCTGTGGAAAAGCTTTAGCGACTTGTCCACTGCCACAATTGTCTACTTGTTTACAGCCACTACAACTTGATTTTATCTCACTTTCTACTGTAATTTTTTTGCTTATAATATTATCAGCGGTTTCATTTTTAGTTAAATGAATAAAAACAACGGTAGCGTTTTCTTCTATCATGGAACTTTTGGTGGTTTGATAGTAATTGAGTCAGCAATTTTTTTAGCTGTATTTGAAGGGATTTTCCCTACGACACTCACCTCAACACCCTCATTAACTTGGTTTAAGACTAGCGTTGCTCCATCTTTTGCAAAATCAGCATTACGTTGTTTTTCTTCACTGGCATTAACATAAATTGAAACGTCTACAAGGCCGTCACTAAATAGCATAAATTCGACAGGCTGTTTTGTTAGTGAAATTTTATGTCGATTTGAATTAATTTGTTTAAAACCCACAGGCAACCAATTTACATTCCATTGTAGTTGCTGTTGTTGATATTCTTCTGGAATATCAACAAGCACAGGAAGTTCTGTTTCATGGAGCTGTAATACACTTTCAGATGGCTTATCTGTTATATCTAAATGAGTAAACTGAATATGTTCTAAAGGTTGTCCTTGCTTGGTAACAATAGACATTTTCAATAACATACTAGATTGTTGATCTAACCAAAGCCAATAGGCATGACGGTGAGCATTTTTCGCTTCGATTCTTATTAATTGTGCTGGACGACCTAAAATTCGACTGCGACCAACAGAAATGAAATCATAGCTTGTTTCTAATTGAGAAATATCTCCCGAAAGGATAGATGGAATAGGTCCACTAATTTTTTGAGAAGAAACTGAGTAAGGAGGAAGTTCTGGCTCAATATAACTTACGACGTCGCCTTTGCGTAAAATATCGCGGCGGGGGCCGTTGAGTAAAGAAAGTATTTCGAGTTCTTTACCATTGTCATCCACACCATGGAACCAGTGATATGGCTGAGCTTGATTGTTTTTAACAACAACAAAGGACGTACTAAAATTGAGTTTATTTAATGAAACTGATAAACGTTCAAGCCAAACCTTTGCTGGTTCACTTTCTTCAGCAATAGCCGAAAAGCTAATGCTTAACAGCAGTACAACATAACTTAATAATTTCATTTATTACTTTCATTCGCCTTATTAGTCTCAAGACTGTTTATTTCACTTTGTTCATCGATTTTATTCGTATCAACAGTAAGTGAGCCCAATTTAATTTGCTGTTTATGATCTGAAAGCAAAGCATGGAAACGACGCTGTTGTTCAATAAAAGCTTGTTTCTGTGAAACTACATCTGGCTGTTGAAAATTTAAACTTACTGGTTCTGCAATACCGGCCATAGGTATAGTTTTTACTATTTGGTTAGGTAAAATAGTTTCATTATTTTGTGCAACATTACTTTGCACGCCTAAAACCATCAAACCTGCTGCTGAAGCAGCAATCGCTAATTGACCAAAAGGTTTAGCGAACTCTACTACTTTGGCTTTTAACTTTAACACGAAAACATTATTTGTTTTAGGAGCTAAGACTGTCGGTTCATCGGCAATAGCTTTAGCTATTTCGTGAGACAAATCGAGTTGTAAAATATCAGGAGTGTCATTACGTAAAACATCTCCAATCAAATGATAACGATCCCAAGTAGTGGACAAATGTTCATCGTTGATGATTTCATCAAACGTGTTTTCATTATGTTGAAAATTATCAACACAAGATGACACTGTCTCAAACTTACTTTCACTCATATATACACCTTAAAAATTAACACTACATTCGTGCGTATTAAATTAATTTTATCTTTCATATTACAAAGCTGATATAAAAATCTAGCTTTGTAATAGTGGCCTAATTCTTTTATCTACTGCGTCTCGAGCTCTAAATATTCTCGAACGCACAGTACCAACGGGGCAATCCATGATATGAGCTATTTCTTCGTAACTTAGCCCTTCAAGCTCTCGTAAATTTATTGCCGTACGTAAATCTTCTGGTAACTGTTCAATGGTATCAAAAATAACTTTTTTGATTTCATTGGTTAATAACAACTTTTCAGGTGAAGCATTTTCTCTTAGCGCTTCGCCTGAATCATAAATTTCTGCATCTTCAACTTCTATGTCAGAACCTGGTGGCTTGCGATTACTAGCAACCATGTGATTCTTAGCGCAATTAACAGCTATTCGATAAAGCCAAGTATAAAATGCGCTATCTCCTCTGAAATTTGGTAAAGCTCTATAAGCTTTAATAAATGCTTCTTGAACTATATCCGGTACATCACTGTGATTCTTTACATAACGCGACACTAAATTTGCTACTTTATGCTGATACTTTGTCACCAAAAGGTTAAAAGCATTTTTATCTCCGCGCTGTACTCGTTCAACCAATTTTTGGTCAACGTTTATTTCGCTCATTTGAGCCAATACTCCTAAATATTACTTAACTTATAAAATTCGGTTCAACATCTGGCTCATGGCAAACACACAAAGTAGGACTGCACTTATTTGAAAAAGTTCGATATAAATTCAAATAATTAATAAAAACTAGAATAATTGTACGTTTTTATCCAAATACAGCCTGTTTTATCTGTCCACAAACGTTAATAACCGTTAAGATTCCTGATATACATAGAATACATCAAAATCAAAACTTTATGAACACACAACACAACTGCGACGTATTAATTATTGGTAGCGGTGCTGCTGGTTTATCCCTTGCGCTACATTTAGCAAAAGACGCCGATGTCGTGGTACTCAGCAAAGCATTGGTTAATGCTGGCTCTACTTTTTACGCACAAGGTGGTATTGCAGCTGTTTTTGATGAAAATGATAGCGTTGCTTCCCATGTTGACGACACATTAATTGCTGGTGCGGGTTTATGTGACGAAGAAATAGTACAATATACAGCGGAAAATGCCCGAGCATGTTTAGAGTGGTTAATTGACCAAGGTGTCGATTTTGATCAAGAAGAAGATGGACAAGGTGAATTACGTTATCATCTAACCCGCGAGGGTGGTCATAGTCACCGCCGAATTCTCCACTCTGCTGACGCTACCGGCCAAGCGATTCAAACTACTTTAGTTGATCGCGTTAAACGTCATAGTCGCATACGTATTTTTGAACGATATAATGCTGTTGATTTAGTTTGCGAACAGCCAACTGATGCTAATAATCAACAGAAAAAATGTATCGGTGCTTATATTTGGAACCGAAACATAGAATGCGTTGAACGTATTTTTGCCAAGAAAACAATTTTAGCCACAGGCGGGGCAAGTAAAGTTTATCAATACACTTCAAACCCTGATGTAGCAAGTGGAGATGGCATAGCGATGGCTTGGCGCGCTGGTTGTCGTGTAGCAAATATGGAATTTAATCAATTTCATCCAACGTGTTTATTTCACCCTGAAGCCGGAAATTTTCTATTAACTGAAGCATTACGTGGCGAAGGTGCCATTTTACGACGTCCTGACGGTAGTCGATTTATGCCAAGTTTTGATGAACGAGCGGAACTTGCACCACGTGACATAGTAGCCCGCGCCATCGATTTTGAAATGAAGCGTCTTGGTGCTGATTGTATGTATTTAGATATCAGCCATAAGTCTGCTGACTTTATCAAACAACACTTCCCTAATATTTATGAAAAAACTAAATCTTTAGGTATCGATATTACCAAGCAACCTATGCCTGTTGTGCCTGCCGCACATTACACTTGTGGTGGTGTCATGATCAATAAGCAAGGTAAGACAGATATAAATAACTTATATGCTATTGGCGAAGTCGCTTATACCGGTTTACACGGCGCGAATCGTATGGCCAGCAATTCATTATTAGAATGTTTGGTATTTGCACGCGCAGCCGCTTTAGATATCGAGCATCAAATTGATCCTTATCAAAGTATTGTTGAACTGCCTGATTGGGATGAAAGTCGCGTAACAAACTCTGATGAAGAAGTGGTAATTCAACACAACTGGCATGAACTACGATTATTTATGTGGGACTATGTTGGTATTGTTCGAACGACAAAACGTTTAGAACGTGCTTTGCATCGTGTTGAATTATTACAACAAGAAATCGATGATTATTATCAAAACTTCCGTGTGAGTAATAATTTATTAGAATTAAGGAATTTAGTACAAGTTGCTGAATTAATTATTAGATGTGCCATGGAACGTAAAGAAAGCCGAGGTTTACACTACACTCTTGACTATCCAGAGTTAAGTGAAGTAGCTGTTTCGACCATACTAAAACCATAACATCGAGCTTTTGTATTCAGATTTCAGTCGTATTATTTAACTTCAAAATAATACGACATAATCTAGAATATTGTTTTGGAGACAAACTTGTTTTGAGAATAAAATATGTGGGTTGAGAGAACTTTATTAATAACGTTTTTAATAGATTCTTTCCAAGCGATTTTTGACTTCCTGAAGGCTTCCCTTCAAACACTAACCAACAGCCCCAAAAGCCAATTCTGCTAGTTACGCTTAATTGTCTTTTGTCATCCGCTGAAAACTGACATTCGCCTAAAAGATTAATCGTGAAACTGTTTGGCTGAGTATAGATACAACGCATAAAACTTAATTTATTATGCGTTGTATCTATATCAATATTAAACTTTAACTCGCTTGAGGATAAATTGCACCATGGCGTTAAGTTCTTCGTTTTCACAAATTTCATGTCCCATAAACCAAGCAAACAATACCGGATCTTCCTCTTCCAATAAGCGTTCAAAAATGTGCTTATCTTTTAATGAAAGTAAATCATAAGCGTCTTCTACGAAAGGCATAAAAAGTACATCTAATTCGAGCATGCCACGGCGGCAAGCCCATCTTAAACGTGGTTTATTATCGGTTAATGACATATAACACCAGGTAAAATAAAATCTGCGCTTATTCTAACAAAGTCGATTACCATTACAATATTGTTTATCAAATCTAGAAAAATAAAGTAACGAATCTAATGAACGCCTTGAATTTTTCAAGAAAGTCCTCATTATTGACCCTAACGATAAAACAACAATGCTAAATTAATTATGACAACCTCTGTTGAAAGTACCTTACCTAATTACGATAATCTGCCTGATGCATTTGCCATTAGTTTAGCTGAATATGGCGCAATTGCTTTGCATGGAGAAGAGCAAAGCAAATATTTACAGGGGCAAGTCACTTGTGATGTAAATACACTTGAAGATGACAACTTATTACTTGGCGCTCATTGCGACGCAAAAGGTAAAGTTTTTTCAGTTTTTAGATTGATAAATCGTCAACAAAAACACCTAATGTTGCAACCTGACGCAAGTATTAGTTCATCATTAGCAGAATTAAAAAAATTTGGCGTATTTGCCAAAGTTACTATTGAACAAACAACAGGTTTAGCGTTTTATGCCATCGCAGGAAAAAACGCTACCGAGGTTCTACATCAACAATTTGTTGAGTTACCTAATAGTCTAACCCCAGTTCTACAAGTTGGTAGTACTACCATCGTTTACTTAGCCGGAAAATTGAAACGTTATCTCATTATTGATGAAGCATCGATTGTAACAAAAATCGTCAATGACTTTTCATTGGCAATATATTCACAAGCGCTTTGGGATTTAATTGAAATTAACGAAGGCTTTCCATTATTAGCACCAGAAACAGTTTCTTCTTACGTTCCACAAATGCTGAACTTGCAAGCTATACATGGCATAAGTTTTACTAAAGGCTGTTATTTAGGGCAAGAAACCGTTGCTCGTATGCAATATTTAGGGAAGAACAAACGCGCTTTGTTTTCACTGAAAAGTAAGTCAGCGAATAATGATTCTATAAGCTTGAAAGCGGGTGATATTATAGAACAACAGCTCGGTGAAAACTGGCGAAAAGCGGGTGATGTTTTAGCGAGTTATGTAAGTGATGATGGCACTTATTATCTGCAAGCCGTTCTAGCAAGTGATATAGAAGCTATCACAAACTTACGTATCAAAAACCACGAAAACTCAGCACTAAGCTTAGTCGAATTACCTTACAATTTAGTAGAAAAATAGCTAACAAACATTTATTTCAAATTTAGGACATTTAATGAAAATTTCAGAAAACAAAGTTGTCGTATTGCACTATGCGGTATCGGACAGCGAAGACACTCTTATCGATAGCTCATATGATCACAGCCCTTTATCAATTATTCAAGGTAGTGGATATTTAATTCCAGGACTAGAAGATGCGTTAATTGATCATGTTGTTGGCGATAAGTTTGAAGTTGAAGTAAGTGCTGAAAATGCTTACGGCGATCGTCATGATGAGTTTGTACAAACTGTGCCAAAGAGCATGTTTGAAAGCGTTGAAGATTTAGCCGTGGGCTCACAATTACGTGCTACAACTGACGATGGCGAACAAACCGTTATTGTGATCGATGTTACAGATGATGAGATTACTGTTGACGGGAATCACCCATTAGCAGGTATTGATTTAAAATTTGAAGTTGATATTTTAGAAGTTCGTGATGCAACAGAAGATGAATTAAAACATGGCCATGTTCATGGTGAAGGCGGCTGTGGACATTCTCACGACTAAAGGCATCTAATAGATACTTAATGTAGGCACCTACTTTACGTTATTGATAAAAGCGAAATATAAATGACATTATATTTCGCTTTTTTGTTTCGTTCTTTATTCGTTATTAAAGATTCATGATACTGATAACTTTTTCACGCACTTCCTGATACCGAATATTTTCGCAGCAACCAAAACCCGATAATTGTTTAACTTTGTTTCTACTAAAAAGAGGGACGGTTAATCCAGTTAAAAATCGGCACATTGTTTCTAACGATATGACACTTTTATTTTTCGTCGACATATGTTCAATGAGCGACGTTAATACTTCAAAGATACGGATATCATCAGGCCAAATTACATCCTGAGAATAGTTTAACTTGACTTCTTTCCCACGACAAACCGAACAATGTCCACAATTTACAGGGGCATTCTGATCGTCAAAGTACCTAGATAAGTTATGACTTAAACAAGTATCTAATTCGAAGAACCTCACAAGCGTGGCAATACGCTTTATTTCCTTTTCTTCTTTGTCTACAAAGTATTCATGCAATGATCTCGCTAACGTAGGTGAAGACAACAGCGTTTTATTAACACTATAGACTTCGGTGATTTTTTTGGTTTCCAGGGTAATTAATTGTTTTTCTTGTAAATATTCCAAAGCAACAATCACTCGGCCGCGATCACAACCATAGTGCTGAAACAATGCATCAAAGTCTGGTTCTCCCCATACTTTTTTAAAACCGCTGTATTTAAAAATAGTGGCCAAAAATTCTTTTCGTTCACCTTCAAACGAATCTAACACTTCATCTTTAGTGGTGGTAAATTTATATTTGAAATCTGCAAAGTATGAAAACAGAGGTTTAATAACGCCTTGTAGTTCCAACTGAACGAGTAAGGTTCTCATGGGTAATTGACGAATATTACTCGCATTAGACAAAGACAATCCTTGTAATTCCCATTTATGATTTTGACATTCTTGTTGAATGTTTTTTATCACCAGGTCAATACCACTCAATTCAGGCGTATCACCAAATACAAAATTTTCAACGGTATTTAACCCATCTAAATTCGCCAACGTAATACAATTGGACGGTAAACTATCTCTCCCTGCTCGTCCTATTTCCTGACTATAGTTTTCAATGGATTTTGGTAAGTCATAATGTATAACAAAACGTATATTGGCTTTATCAATACCCATACCAAATGCAATGGTCGCTACAATGATTTGTACTTTCCCTGACATAAAGTCTTCTTGGATTTCCTGTCGTTTTTCACTCATAAATCCAGCGTGATAAGGTTGAACACTCAAACCTTGCTGCGAGAGAAAGTTTGCCACATATTCAGCACTTTGCTGCAATGTCACATAAACAATGCCACAACCTGATTGTTCATTAATACTTTCTATAAGTTGCTGATTTTTAGCTTTTGTTGGAACTGCTAATATCGATAGATCTAAGTTTTGTCGATAGAACCCTGTTTGAACAATGTGCTCTGGTAAAATTGAAAATTTCGCTGCCATATCTTTCTTTACTTTTTTGGTTGCTGTTGCAGTCAATAAAAGTACGAGAGGAATATTTAGCTCTTTTCTATAATTGGGTAACTTTAAATAATCAGGACGAAAGTTATGCCCCCATTCAGAAATACAATGCGCTTCATCAACCACCAACATTGAAACATTCACTGCATCAATAAATTGTCTAAATCGCTCATTTTTAAAGCGTTCTACTGACACCATAAGAATTTTAATTTTGCCAGAACGAGTATCCGCCATCACTTGTTGATTTTGCTGGGGCGTTAATGTTGAATCAATACTTGCCGCGGCAATTCCTTTGCTTGCTAAGAAAGCCAACTGATCTTTCATCAACGCCAGCAAGGGAGACACAACAATGGTCAAATGAGGAAGATGAATAGCCGCTAACTGATAACAAAGTGATTTACCTGAACCTGTAGGGAAAATTGACAAGGATGACTGATTATTTAACAGTTGTGTAATGGTTTGCTCTTGCCCGTGGCGAAAAGTATCGAAGCCAAATACTTGTTTTAAGGGTGACTTTAATTGTAAATCTGATGAGTTATTCAAGATAATCCTTAGGGAAGTGTTAACGAATGAGCAAGGCTAAATCAATCGTTCAGCAAGAAATATCAATGATACGCTAATTTTTGTCGTTAGACCTTTTCCTGATAATAAAAAACGACAAACATTTGTTCATCGTTTTCATTCCAAACAAAAATTTGAAATTTCTATGAATAATATTCCGTTTCTATGCGCTCACAGTATTGAATTAAATTGTCATATTTTCTTGCTTGTTGGTTAAAGCTATTGAAAAAATCGACACTGATGAATTCACATAATGCAGCGTAAGCGATTGCATCAAACGAGCTAATTTTATCTCCAAAGAAATAATCACTTTCGCCTAATAATGCTGATAACGCTGAAAAGTGTTCATCTGCTATTGTTAATAGCTCAGTTTCACTATGCCGACCATATCCTTGCCTTCTCAGAGTATTCTTTACATCTTTGCGAATGATGTTAGGCATGATCCATTTAAAAGGAATGGGAATTTGACTAAAAAAAGCATCTTTGAGTAAAGGCCAAGTATCATCTTTCATCCAACGAGAATAAACCAAGCACCAATACAAACTTTCATCTAACGCTTTAGTAAATAGGGATGCTTGTGATTTTTGAGTTTCGTTTAAATGAACATCTAGTTTACTATCATACTTTTCAGTAAGGTATTTGAGAATAAAAGCAGAATCTCCCACCTTGGTGCCATTATCGTCAATGAAAGGGAATTTATTTTTAGGTGATTTCTTTAATTGATTAAAATCTGCAATGTATTCAAAATCAATGCCCGATAATTTCAAAAACAAATCAACTTTAACAACAAATGGGCTGGCATCAACTACGCCAAATGCTTGTCCAAAACCATAGAGCTTTATCATTATTCATCCTTAAATTTTTATTCACAATTTGATTGATTAACCTTATAGCAACAGAATACACAAAAAAAATAGCACTGTAAATTAATACAGTGCTATTTTAATTTTATGATTGTAAGCAAAAATCTCAGCTTATTTTTTTGAAAAATAATAATGCTATTTATTGTTTTTCAGCAGCTATAACCGATATTTCAACGAGTAACACATCACGTGCCATTGAAGCTTCAACGCAAGCTCTCGCTGGGGCAAAGCCTTCAGGAACCCAGTTATCCCAAACTGCATTCATTTTTGAAAAGTCGGTCATCTCTTTTAGATATATCGTCGCAGATAAAAGATGTTCTTTATCACTGCCCGCTTGTTCAAGTAATTCATCCACTTTTTCTAACATTGAACTTGTTTGCTCTTCGATGCCTTTACTCGCATCCTTACAAACCTGCCCACATAAATAGATCACGCCATTATGTTTGACAATACGGCTCATTCTTGTTTTTGTCTCTTGTCTAGTAATAGTCATTTTTGTTCAGTAATTATTGATTTTGCTAAAGTATATACTTTAGCTATAAAAGTATGTAGGGCAAATACTGATACCATGAATAAACTTTGACCAATGAATATCAAAATAATGTTTATTCGTTGGATCTTGCAATTAAACATTCCCAAATAGCCTAATTAACGATAAAGTATTTAACAGATGAATACTTACAAAAGGAAGACTGATGAACATTAATCAGTGGGTTGACGAATTATTTGAAGTTTTCGATGTTGATAAAGACGGTGTTATTAGTCGTAGCGAGTTTGTTGAATTAATTGATTGCCTTTTACAAGATAAAGGTATCCGTATGTGCGAGACTATTTTTAATAAATTTGATGTCAATCATAGTAACTCTATCTCTAAAGACGAACTCAAAGCGATGGTGATTGAGTTAGCTTTATAATCCTCTTTCTCGAACTTTAAGATTTATTAAAATTTATTTTACATAACTAAATTATTATATTTCGTCTAATCAAGAGCTTACTAAAGCTCTTTTTTTATATCTAAAATTCAATGGTCAGACCTCTTGTTTCAAATGTTATTTCTGTTATTATTTCGGTGTACACCTGTACACTCAAATAACTAATGAAAAATAGCAGGACAATAAATGACAAGCCAATCGAGCTACAGTACGAATGAAGAAATAGCCAATACCTTAACGCATGCTCTTGGTGCTATATTATCTGTAGTTGCCTGTTACTTGTTATTGAATAACGCGATTTTCGACAGTAACACCATAAAAACAATAAGTTATGCTATTTACGGTACAAGTTTACTCTTACTATTCACTGCTTCAACTGTCTATCATGCGGTTCAAGACAGCGAGAGAAAAAAACTTTTCAAATTACTCGACCACTGCGCCATATATTTACTCATAGCGGGAACTTACACACCACTTATGATGATTGCTTTAGATAATCAGCTTGGCATGATCATGCTTTCTGTCATTTGGGCGTTGGCTATATTAGGCATTTTTTTCAAATTGAAATTTGGCCATCGTTTCAAAAAAACATCTCTAGTAACTTATTTAGGTATGGGATTGATATCGATAACGATTATCGAACAATTACATGAAAAGCTATCAAGCCAAGGGTTAACGTTGCTTGCTTTAGGTGGCGCTATTTATTGTTTAGGTGTTATTTTTTACGTGAATAAACGTATTATTTTTAATCATGCTATTTGGCATCTATTTGTACTCGGCGGAGCAATAAGCCACTTCTTCATGATTTATTTATACGTGTAGAGCCATACTTTAGTGACGTTAAATAATGGTGTTTATTGCCAGCGATTTATCACCCTCAATGTGCAAGTATGAACTAATCCCTTGAAAGATAGGATTTATAAGAAAGGTTCCATTAAACATCGCTATTTTTTGCCATCCATGGCATCACAGCATATGATTCTTCCTGAACATACTTAGGGCAGTTTCCTGCCGTTAGTATGGTTTAACTTATTTCTTGTTATTTATAACTGCCATGCATAACTAAACTTAGTAAAAATTGTTCTTTGGTCTCTTTCAAGCGAATCTAAGTCATCGTTTTGATAACCACCATCTGAATAACCAATAAAAAACAGCGTTTGTGGATTAATTTTATAAGAATAAATAAGTTGTGTTGAAAAACGTCGACTGGTCTCATGCGGACGGTCATCAAGATCATCAGTCTCGTCAAATATATACAAACCAACATCTCTTTCTATATCTGTATACTGCACAACAAATTTCAAAATACTGCGCATATTAAACTGATAACCAAACCTAATGTCATACTGATTTGCGGTGAATAAGCGTTTACCTTCTATATCTAATTGGCTGTAGTTATGGCTAAAATCAATATTAATATGTTTATTAGCATCCCAAGTAGCGGTTGTTTCAAAATTAAACACATCACCTAATCGAGTATTAGCATAATCAATTTGCTTACCTAAACGGGTAAATAATTGTAATTTAAATCCAGAAGTTGGTGTGAATTGAACGTAACTTCTTGCTTGGTTTTCATAAAAGTATTCACCGTCAAAGTATCGCTCTCTATGAGTAAAACCAAAATTGCCGTACATTTGCATTGGCCCTTCAATTTCGCCAAATAATTCATATTCTTGTTCAAGCATTTTACCATCTTGGTCGTAGGTTTTATCCCAATCTCCAAAGTATCCCCATTGGGTGAGAGTATCGTCTTCGGTGCCATACCAAGTTTGATTTCCACCTAAGACAACTTTTTCATAATTTGCTTGTGACTGAAAACCTAAATCAGCACGAAAGTCTTCTTCAACATTCGTATAATTCGCTCTAAGGCTATAATCGCGTGTTTGATGAGAATACGCCAAGCTATAAGCATTACCTTGTTGCTCCTTTTCAACATCAAATTCTTCTGTCACAAACTCTGGGTTGTCTGATTCAGAACGGGCTATTTGATAACGCAGGCTATCGGTCTGACTAATCCAGTAATTTCCATCGATAGAAACCAGTGTGTTTTTATAATCTGTTGCCCCTCTATTTGTGACCAAAACACCTACATCGTTATGCTCACCTACATCGACTTTATAACGGGCCACAACAACTTCTGACTCATCATTTAACTCAGCAAGATCAGACCCAGAATTTCCAGGCATTAAAAATCGTGTGTTACTATCGTTTGCCACCATCAAACCATAACTATGATCATTGGTTTTTCCTGTTAATTTAATCCCGACATCAGGTTCAGCAATATTGCGAGTATGAACAAAGTTGAAGTTACTGGTATCAAAATACGAGGCTCCATCTAAAAAAAATGGACGCTTTTCTGGAAAAAATAGTGAGTAGGTACTATTTACATCAAGCTGGCCTGCATCAGCTTCAACTTGAGAAAAGTCAGGATTAATGGTCGCGTTCAAGACCATATCTTGCGTAATTCCCCATCGAATATCCAAACCGGGGTCTACTTCTGTGTCACCATTTTCCCAATTTCCAGGCACTACTTCTTTTTCATCTTGTCGAGATAACGTCAGCGTTGGAGTTAACTGAAAATTATTACTGGGTTTAATACTTTTAAAGCCAAGCATTTGATCAAACTGGCATAAATTACATTTAATATTACGATCACGTTTATACGTTGCGATTTGACGTCGAACATCACGAGGATAATTTCTCCAACCCGCAACATTCCATGTTAATTGTCCATCGACCTGAGGAAAGCGTAACGCTGTAAATGGAATACTCATTTCTACCACGTAGCCAATATCAGTGATTTTCCCTGCGCTATCCCAAATAGCATCCCAAGAATCATCCTCATCCCAACCGCTAGTATCATCCATACGCATATCTGCTTGGGCACCTAGAGGGTTTACGAAAAACTCATAACCACTTCTTTGATCGTTAAACGTGTCAATGATAATGCCGACATTATCGTCATTCCATAATGCATCACGGTCACGTAATGAAGCGCGAATCAGCTCAGGTTCAGGATCATAAGCAATAATAGCAACGTTAAGGGTTTCACCGTTTTCATAAAAAAACACTTCAGTTTTTACCGGCGCTGGAATACCTTCCCCAGGATTATTTTCATATTTTAGTAGCATTTTGGTGGCACTTTTCCACACAGGTTCATCCATTACACCATCAACGACAATTTTGTCTTCAAAATGGGTTAATGCATAACTCTGTTTTGCGGATTCTGCCGCATGAAGTGAAATGTGGTTACTCAAAAGCACTAGCGTAACAATGAGGTATTTTTTAAACAGTGAAAAACGTGGATGGGTTTTATATTTGTTCGTTCTTTTATGACTTTGGTCAAGCATCTAATTGGCTCACGATTACATTTTAATTACACCTATTGTCGTAGTTAAAAGATAAAAAGTTTAAATGCAAATGTAAATTTTTGTGTCAAAAGCCATAAAACAATATAAATTCATAAACTTAAATAAATATAAATTTTTATCATAAAACTAAACTATTCATGATAATCAATATATCGTTGTAATGACTCGAGTATGATAGGAAGGTTTTTCGTCCCTAAACCTAAACGGAAATATGAACCTTCAAGACCAAATAAACAAGCAGGATAAACGAATATTCCCGTTTCTTCCGCCAATTGTTCAGCCCATTCAAGCATTGGTATTTCAGTATGGCATTTAACTAAGGTGAGTAAGCCGGCTTGAGGAGTATGCCAGCTAAAGTAATCATGATTTTTTTCTATGAATCGCTGAAATAACGAGATATTATTTTTGATAATTGCGTTATTACTATTGATGATTTTTTCATGATTTTCTAAAGCAAGCTCTGCCAATTTTTCATCAACAATTGAGGTACAAATAGATGCTTGTGCTTTTACCGCTAATAATTTTTTCAACAATGCTTTATTCTTAGAAACTGCCCAACCTATACGTACACCTGCCAAACCAAAACTTTTTGATAATACTGATACCACGATAGTGCGATCATAATCTAAATAGGTATGGGCTAATTCAACACCGTTATAGTTGCTTGCTTGCGACACATCATCAGCTAAAAGATAGCAATTGTATTTTTTGGCGATCGCCAAAATCTGACTTGAAAAATCACTATTAATGATACTACCACTTGGATTATGCGGCGAATTAAGCACGATTAATCGGGTGTTTTCATTTATTAACCCTAAAAGTTCTTGTTCATTAATTTGCCAATTTTTGTCAAAACTAACCGCTAAAGATCTTACCTTTATACCCAGTTGTTCTGCCATTGTAACCAAAGAGGGGTAACATGGCGTAACCACAACAATTTCCATTTCGGCATATCTGCTATTAACAGCTTTATCGTTGTCTTCATCATTAACAATTACAGTTTGATAAATAGCAGACAAGGCCTCTTGTGCACCACAAAAGGTTAAAATGTTGTCGGCAGACAATTGAACTTGATGGTTATTATAGTCTTGATGAAAACGGGCAATCAATGTTCGTAAATGATGACTACCATTTATTGATGCATATGATAGCTCTTGCTCACCTAATAAATCATCAAGGCTTATTTCACCTAAAGCGCATAACTGCGCTACAGACAAACTTTGTCCACAAGAGTTACTAAAATTATGCTTAATAGCGACGTTTTCATTTGCCGCCAGTTTTTGACCAAAAGCAATATGCGCAGGTAAAGTATTTTTCATTGCTCGCTACGTTTTCCGCTGCCAAACTGACATTTCTGTTGTTGTGACTGTGAAAGTACAATTATTTTTCTTAACTACACGCGTTAGAGGCTGTGCTTCTAAAAAGTTAAAATCATCTTGTAACTTCTCATTTAAACCATCGAAACCATTGAGATTTTCACCATTGACTTTAAGACCTCCTAACCAATTTTCTTTATCTGTATATTGTGTTGTGTACTGATGATCAGTTAAAACAAAGAGGAAACCTTGCTTGTTGAGCCTTTGCGATAAAGTCGATAACAACTGTTTAGGTAGATAACTTTTTTCGAGCGCATGTTCAACTAAAATGGCGTCGTACCCCTTAAACACAGGTTTTAAGTTACTTGCATCACCTTGACTAAAAACAATATGCTCAACTGATTCATTCAACGATAAATCTTTAAGGGATACTTCGTGAAAACTCTGTATATCACCTGAAATAACAGAGGTGTAACGGAGTGTTTTTTGTTGTTGAAGTTGAACACCGTATTGAATGTATCGCGCAGAAAAATCAACTGCATCGATATGTAGAAAGCACTTTGCCATTTCAAAGGCGGTTCTACCTACACTACAACCTAAATTTAATAACTTATGGGTATTAACACCGTACTTTTCTACTTTATTCATTAACAAGCCACTGACTTGCTGTGAGTAATTAACAATATTTAAATGTTTATCACCATAATGGCTTTCCAGTTGCTCACAAACGTCGGCGTCAGTTTCATAACAATTAACCGGCGTTAAAGGGATTTTACCATCGAAGTTTTCAACATAACGAAAACCCGCATGTTGTG
>CAJWBY010000018.1 GCA_913020705.1 uncultured Colwellia sp. | reverse complement strand
CGTATCAATATTCGTATGAAATAGGCACATGATCTGAACATCCTAATTATAGGTTTATTCAGACTTAAAGGACTATAATCGTATCAAAGTGATCCTTTTTTGACCTAGGGTTTATGTTGGTTTAAAGGGTTTATGGTGGCACTGGTAGTCGATATTTTCCACGACGATAGGCTGAAGATTCCAACCTTGATAAAATCATGTATCTATTGGACTTTGAATATCATTGTAAAGTCTGAACTTAACTGTTTTTGTTATCCTTGTGTGCTAAGACTAAACCATAAGTATCTATGAATATTTCAAACGCTTAGATTTCTTTTTATAAGCTGTAATCCATTTAAAAAATTTTAAAATATCACTCAAAGTTGACACTTTTATATTCAAGGTGTATCTTTTGTATATTGCAACTTGACACTGTCAACTTTGGTTTGACGAAGAGTAAGTTGTAAACTTCTATTTGTTTAATATAACCAGTGAAATACTTAGTCCTTCACACAAGCTATTTAAAGAGAGTTAAAATGTCTCAGCAAAAATTTTCAAAACTTTTTGAACCACTTGACCTTGGCTTTACTACGCTAAAGAATCGTATTTTAATGGGATCAATGCACACGGGGCTAGAAGAGCATCCCGAGGGTACTGAACGTATGGCTGCCTTCTTTGGTGAGCGTGCAAAAGGTGGTTGTGGGCTGATTGTTACGGGGGGGTATGGTCCAACTAAACGTGGCGCTACTCATCATCATACCAAAATGATCGAAACTGCTGAAGACATTGCGAAACACAGAGCTATTACCGATGAAGTGCACAAGCACGACGGTAAAATTTGTATGCAAATATTACATACTGGTCGTTATGCTTATAACAAGAGTCCTATTGCACCATCGGCTATTCAAGCGCCAATTAATCCTGTTAAACCTGAAGCCGCTACTGCTGAAATGATAGAAGAAGAATTACTTGGTTTCATCGACCTTGCTGTAAAAGCTCAAAAGGCTAACTATGACGGTGTTGAAGTTATGGGTTCTGAAGGTTACTTCATTAACCAATTTACAGCTTTGAGGACGAATCAACGTGATGACGAGTGGGGGGGAGCCTATGAAAATCGCATAAAATTTGGTGTTGATGTTGTTCGCCGTATCCGTGAAGCTGTTGGTGAAAAGTTTATTATTATATTCCGTTTATCTATGATGGACCTTGTTGAAGGTGGTAGTACTTTTGAAGAAGCCGTACAGTTTGGTCAAGCCATTGAAAAAGCCGGCGCAACTATTATTAATACTGGTATCGGCTGGCATGAAGCGCGTATTCCTACGATTCAAACTAAGGTGCCACGTGCAGCTTTTACTTGGGTCACGGCTAAATATAAGGAACACTTTAGTATTCCAGTGATTACTTCAAATCGAATCAATACACCAGAAGTTGCTGAAGAAGTATTGCAAAATGGCGATGCCGATATGATTTCTATGGCACGTCCTTTTTTAGCAGATGCTGAGTTTGTAAATAAAGCGGCTGAAGGTCGAAGTGATGAAATAAATACCTGTATTGGTTGTAATCAAGCTTGTTTAGATCATGTTTTCTTAGGTGAAATGGCGAGCTGTTTAGTTAATCCTCGTGCCTGTTTTGAAACAGAAATAAATATTATCCCTACAAAGACAGTAAAGAAAATTGCAGTCGTTGGCGCAGGTCCTGCTGGATTATCTGCTTCAACCGCATTGGCTGAAGCTGGACATGAAGTGACACTTTTTGATGGTGCACATGAGGTCGGAGGACAATTCAATATCGCCAAACAAGTTCCAGGTAAAGAAGAGTTTGCTGAAACTATTCGTTATTTTTCTCGCCAATTAGAGTTAACAGGTGTCACAGTAAAATTAAATACCAAAGTAACAGCAGCCGAGTTAAATAACAGTGATTTTGATGAAGTTGTTATTGCTACAGGTATAAACCCGCGTACTCCTCCTATTGAAGGAATTGAACACGCTAAAGTATTAAATTATATCGATGTGCTTAGGCATAAAAAGCACGTTGGGAAAAAAGTAGCGGTAATTGGCGCAGGTGGCATCGGTTTCGATGTTTCTGAGTATTTAGTGCATGCAGGTGAAGGAACCAGTCAAAATATTGAAGCTTATATGAAAGAGTGGGGCGTTGATATGACACTTCAGGCACGTTCAGGTATTGAAGGCATGAAAGCAGAGGTTTCTGCCCCAGCTCGTGAAGTGTTTTTACTTCAACGTAAGGATAGTAAAGTCGGAGCAGGTTTAGGTAAAACGACGGGTTGGATACATCGCCTAGGTCTAAAAAACAAACAAGTGAAGATGATTTCATCTTGTGAATATCACAAAATCGATGATGCAGGTTTACATTTAAGTATTGGCGGAAAAGAACAAATACTAGATGTCGATAATGTTATTATTTGTGCAGGTCAAGATCCAGCTAGAGAGTTAGTGGAAGGTTTGAATAAGCCATATCACTTAATCGGTGGAGCTGATGTAGCCGCAGAACTTGATGCTAAACGTGCTATAAAGCAAGGTTTGGTGTTAGCAACTCAACTTTAGACAAAAGCTATATGAAAAGGAAAGCTGCTGATTAAAAGGCAGCTTACCTGTCTCCATCTAATCAGATATTTTGGAATAACTTCATTTTTGGCAGTTAATCATATTATTGACATACTTCTTAACGGTTTGATGGAACTACAGATGTTGATTATTCCATTACTTAGCCATTTTTGATACTGGTGCTTTAAATATCCTCGTGACTATTCATACATACTGTATCCTCTGGGGGCTTTAAAGGCCTGAAGTAACCATATAGTCATTCGCATTATTCATTAATTTTAAAACCATGCTTAGCATGGTGTTTATCTAATCGGGTATTCCTACAAGATCATAACTTTTTTGATGCCTGAGAAACTACAGGCTCGTCCATCCCTCATTAATGCGACACAAATTGATAATAAATCCTAAGTTCTTTATCTTCAAATCATCATAAGTAAATCTTATAGTGATCATTAATTAATTTTCATAGCGGGTAAGTAGGATTAAATTACATTTCAATTACTTCTTAGGGAAGACATTAATTCTCGCTTTAAGGATAATAATAAAGTAAACACCTTGTTTTATCGTGATTCACTGCTAAGTTATTAATATAAATATAAATATAAATATAAATATAAATATAAATATAGATATAAATATAAATATAAATATAAATATAGATATAAATATAAATATAAATATAAATATAAATATAAATATAAATGTTAGATTATTTTGCGTTGTTTTTAGTGTTTTTTGTTTTTATTGTCATTTTTTACGGCATTATTGTTGTACATGATATTCCGTATGAAATCGCAGTACACCGCGACCACCCGCACCAAGATGCGATTCATGTTGCAGGCTGGATAAGCCTGTTTACGTTGGGCGCTATTTGGCCATTTTTATGGATTTGGGCAACCCTGTATAAACCCGGAGTGGGTTGGGGAATGGTGAATAAAGAAAGTAGTATGGTCAATGGAAATGTTGATAATCAATATGAGAGTCAAATAGCTGATTTGCAAAAACAAGTGGCCGTTTTAAATGAACGACAAGCGCAATTAGACAAGGGAGAAAAGTAATGGATTTATTAATTATTCTCACTTATACCGCTATTTGTGTTGTTATTTTTAAAGCCTTTAAAATCCCGTTAAATAAATGGTCTGTACCAACGGCTGTTTTAGGAGGGGTCTTTATTCTTTCTGCTATATTAATGATAATGAATTACAACCATCCCTATGCAAAGTATGGCAAAGAAGTTTTTGTTAATATTCCTATCGTTCCGCAAGTTTCTGGCACAGTAGCAGAAGTGAATATTGTAGCGAATAAAAAAGTAAAGAAAGGCGATATACTTTTTAGTTTACAAAACGAAGAACAAAAAATCACCCTTAAAAGAGCAGAAGCAGCATTAGCTGAATCCAAAAATGCTGTTTTCCAAAAGGACGAAGCGTTAGTTGCCGCAATAGCCATCGTAGCTAAAGCTAAAGCTAATGAAGAAAGAGCAGAAACAACCTACAAGCGTTATAACGAGGCCCATGTAAATGGAGGTAGTAATTCACCTTTTACTCAACAACAAGTCGATAATAAGAAAAAGCTCTTTGAATCTGCCCAAGCTTCTACAAGTGCCGCTAAAGCCGACGAACGTAGATTACGTTTAGTCACCGAATCAAAAATATTAGGTGAAAATACCCAAGTTGCTCAATTACAAGCAAGTCGAGATAAAGCAAAGCTAGACTTAGACCGAACAATTGTAAGAGCGCCTGTTGATGGAACCCCTACACAAATAGCTATTCGCCCTGGTGTTAGAGCAAGTTCGTTACCATTACGTCCAGTTATGTCGTTTATACCAGATGAAAAAAGACTTTTTGCAGCTGCATTTTGGCAAAACTCTTTGTTGCGATTAGAAATTGGCATTGATGCCGAAGTTATTCTTGATGCCGTACCTGGGCATGTATTTACAGGGAAAGTGGTTGATGTGTTACCTGCGATGTCTGAAGGTGAAATTCAAGCAAATGGTAACTTATTACCCTCAAGTATGTTAATGCGTCATGGCTTTGTTATTGCTGTAATAGAGTTAGATGAAAACTTGGATGATTATAACTTACCACTTGGTGTACAAGGTCAGGCGGCAACGTTAAATTATGAACATGATATTTTGCACGTTTCATTAGTTAGACGTATTTTATTGAGAATGATGTCGTGGTTGAAATATGTTTATCCAATAAAATAGAAAAATGAGTAGCATGACATCTACGTTTTGAATTAGAAAAGAGAACGTAGGTTTTAAATTTTAATGTAATCTAATACCAATAAATGGAGTACAAATATGTATAATAAAACCAAATTATTTTTAGTTGCTTTAGCATTATCACTTGGGGCTTGTAGCTCTACATCTACAGAGACAGCGGGTGACGCACCATTAAATAAACATTCAGGTTTTTTAAGTGATTATAGTCAGTTAAAGTTTGTTGATGCTGGCGATGATTCACAGTTAACACGTTATATCAGTAAAGAGCTGAAAGCGAGAAATTATACTCAGGTAATGTTTGACCCTATTTCTTACTATCCTGCACCTAAAACAACGGATACAGTTTCTAAAGAGGTGTTAGGTGAAATCAGTCAATACTTCAACAAAACTATATCAACAGAAATAGCAAAAGAAATGCCTGTTGTTAATGAAGCTGGAGAAGGTACATTACGCTTTAAAATGGCTATTACTGGCGTGCAAATTTTAGATAAAGAATTAGCCGTGTATCAATATGTTCCTATTGCATTTTTGATTAATGCAGCGAAAGGTGGATTAACTGATGTAGAAGTGCACTTTCAAATTGAAGCAGAAATTGTCGATTCTTTAACAGGTGAAGTAATGGGTAGTGCTGTTAAAAGTGGTGTTGGTGAAACTCTTGCAAACGAAACAACAGCACTTACTCTAGAAAGCCTTAAACCGTTAATCGATAAGTGGGCAAAAGTGATGCAAAATACAATAAAGCAGAATCTTTAATAAAAATAAATTTTCATATTGCCTATCGAGCATTTGTTGCTTTCATCGATAGGCTTTTTTATGAATAAATATAAGTTTTATAGAAGGTAATCATAGTGACGATTAAAAAATATACCAGCATAATGAAGTTATCTATTTTTATTATAGGTAGTCTATCAGGGGCTGCATACGGTGCAGACAACAAAAAATTAAATGATTGTTTATTAAGTGAACTTAAAGTTGCGGCTAAAAATGTTACCGTAAATCAACTTTATTCACTTTGTGAAGAAAGGTTAGTTGAAAATGAGACCACGAATGAATCTGTAAAGTTAGGTGCAATATCTCGGAGGATTATAGAAGAAAGAAAAACAGAGTTTGACCCTTATGTTCTCACACCTCATAAAATGAATTATATATTACCTGTACTTACAACGAATAATATAAACAAAGAGGCTTACAGCGACTTTGGTGAGTGGTCAGATAATCTTGAAGATTTAGAATCTAAATTTCAAATAAGTTTAAAAGTACCAATGAACCATGAGGATATGTTTGTAAATGGTGATGCTTTGTTCTTCGGGTTTACCCTTCAATCGTGGTGGCAAATATATTCAGACGACATATCGAAACCTTTTAGGGAAACCAATTATCAACCTGAAGTCTTTTATTTAGCACCATTAGACTGGCACCCGTTAGGCGGTAATACTGGGGTTATGGTCGGTTTAGAGCATCAGTCCAATGGTCGAACTCAGTTATTATCACGCAGCTGGAATAGAGTATATTTGAATTTTCTTTATGAAAAAGACAATTTTGCCTTATCCTTCAAACCTTGGTTTAGACTCAGTGAAGACGATAAATTGAATGAATCTGATGCTGAAGGAGACGATAACCCTGATATAGGTGATTATATGGGGCACTTTGAATTGTCTGCTATATATAAAACTTCAGATTATGAGTTTTCCATAAAAGGGCGCCAAAATTTTTCTGAACACCATGGTGGTGTTGAACTTGGTTTTACTTTTCCACTATGGGGAAAGCTTAGAGGTTATACACAATTTACAAAAGGCTACGGGGAAAGTTTAATTGATTACAATCATGACCAACAAAGATTTGGATTAGGTATTGCCTTAACCAACGTTCTTTAACGATTAGTTACTCTTTTATATCCAGGGTCTATGGTAGCAATTAATTTTTTAATAATTAGCATCTGTGATTAAACAGATGAAAATTAAAGTAAAAAAACGTTTACTTGATAACAAGTAAACGCTTAAAAAAAACATGAACATCAAGGGGAATAAATGCTCTTATATATTAAGAGCGCTTATTGATGCTAAAGTTCCATTCATTTAATAATTTATTTTGAAGTTATTTATTTGTCTGAAATGAGAATAAATATCAGGTCAATGTAATACTTCAAGCGCTTAAGTATTTACTCTACGTTTTTATTCAATTGCCATATTTTTACACTCTGTTTCTCTAGTAATATAGGCTGGTTAAGCGAAAATGATTCATTGGTCATTACATCGGTTGCGAAAATATTATCATTAATTAATGACTGGTAATCATTTGTGTTAATCAAGGTATCTTCTTTATTCTTATTCATTACTATCATAACGGTTTCAGTTTCAAAAGTTCTAAAGTACACATAAATACCATTGTTAGGAGCAAAGTGTGTCAGCTTTCCTTGATGTATGGCTTTTGATGTTTTACGCCAGTTAAGTAACTTTTTCATATATTGTTGCGCTGTTAATTGCTTCGCGGTTAAACCTTTGCCCGTAAATGCATTGCTCGTATCTCCCAGCCAACCACCCGGGAAATCAGTTCGAATTACGCCATGATCTTCAGTTCCAGCGTTTGACATTAATATTTCAGTCCCATAAAAGACTTGTGGAATACCTCGGGTAGTAAGCAAGTAACTCATCACCATTTTATATAATGCAAAATCTTCATCTAATTGCGTATATATACGACTCATATCGTGATTATCTGCAAAGGTCACTAAATTGTAGGGGTCTGCATATTGGAAGTCGTTAGCGATTGCTTGATAAAGTTGAATTAACCCAGTACTCCAAGAATCTTGATTTTTAAGGCCATTAATCAAAGAAGCTTGTAGAGGAAAATCCATAACGCTAGGCAAATAAGAAACGTAATTATCATGTGTTTTCTTTCCTCGTTGCCAATAAGCTACATGAGCAGGGTTTGTTGTCCACTCTTCACCCACTATATTTATGTTGGGGTATTCGTCGGTTATCCGTTTAGTCCAATCAGTTAAAAAATCTTTGTCGGGATAAGAGTAGGTGTCAACGCGAATACCGGAAAGGTTTGCATACTCTATCCACCATAACGTGTTTTGAATTAAGTAGGTGCTCAGATATTTATTCCGTTGGTTTAAATCGGGCATTGAAGGTACAAACCAACCATCAGAGAAAAGGGTTTTATCTTTTTCTGTAGCATGTGGATCATGCAAGCTTTCACGTTTGTGATGTGTACCTGTGTATGTTTTATCTTGGAAGTTTAGCCAGTCATTGGTTGGTAGATCTTTTAACCACCAATGTTGATCACCAATATGATTTAAAACTACATCTTTGATTAGTCCTAGACCTTGCAATTGAGCTTGTTTTGATAACGTTTTGAATAGTTCATTACTACCAAATCTCGCATCTATTTTATAAAAATCAGTTGCTGAGTAACCGTGGTATGAATAATTGGCTTGGTTATTTTCGATCATAGGATTAGGCCAAATTTGCGTAAACCCCATTTCTTTTAGATAAGAAAGATTATTAATGATCCCTTGAATATCTCCTCCATGGCGACCACCTTTTTTTGTTCTATTACTTTGCTCTTTTAACACTTTATTATTGTCATTACTCACATCTCCATTAGCAAACCTGTCTGGAGTCAGGAGATATATAACATCTTTACCGTTGAATGAAGTAGCGGCTGCAGAGTTTTTGTTTCTATCATTAATTAGATAATTGTGGCTTAGTATTTTTATATTCTTCCGATAAAACGCAATCTCATATTCACCGGCTTTAATCGTGTCGGCTAATTGCAAATCTAGAAATAAGTAGTTGCCATTAGTAACTTTATTGACATTGACAATGGTTATATCAGGGTGAGTTATTTTGGGTGTTAACGCACTAATATCTTGCCCATGTATCATTAATTGCAATTTATTAGATTGCATTTTATTCCACCACGATAGTGGCTCTAGGTGATCAATAGTGTAGTTTTTAGCTTGTAAACTTCCTGAAAAAATCACTATAAATAGCGACATCAATTTCAGGGGAGAAAGTGTAAACGTCTTCATGAGTATATATTCCTATTATCAATAAAATGGCAGTTCTTTATGCTAAGTACTCCTAATACAACACCTATTAGTGCTTTAGGGTGCATTGATATGCATAAATTTTCCTTTAATTTACGCTCTAGGCAATGAAATACATAGTAATGAAGGGGTTGTACATACGTATTCAAGATATTCAAAAGTTTTTTAAATAGATTGTTTTAGCTATATAAACGCTCTGTATAAACCATCTAAACTTAAGGTTTTATATATTCTAACGCCTGTTTTTTACCGTGCTATATAACTCAATTAGACTTAATGACTGAATACGTATGCAGCCCCAATGTCGGTTTGAATACGTATGCAACAACTGTTTTTATAAGCTTTACCTCTTTATATTAAGTTCATCCGCAAACAAGGTGGATAAAGCACTTTCACATGAAGTATTAGTTATTGTACTCAATGAATCAAAACGTTTGTGACACTCAAATATAAATATAAGATCACGAACTAAAGGGGAAAACACATGTTAAATTTTAAACCAAACAAGTTAACACTTGCGATACTGTCAACTGGCCTTTTAGCGATGAGTTCATCGTCATTTTCGGCAGAAACAGCAGCTGAAAAGAAAGCGCAAGAAGAAAAAGCAGTAGAAGTTATTACGGTAACGGGTATTCGTGGTTCTTTACAAAGAGCTCAAGCGATAAAAATGAGTACTAACTCAATTGTTGAAGTAATTTCTGCTGAAGACATAGGTAAATTACCTGATACAAGTATCGCTGAGTCATTGGCTCGATTACCGGGTGTTGCAGGCGAACGTAGAAACGGTCGTACAAGTGGTTTATCTATTCGTGGTTTTAATGAAAACTATATTGGTACTACACTTAATGGTCGTGAACTATTAGGTATGGGTGATAACCGTGGTGTTGAATTTGATTTGTACCCAAGTGAAATTGTATCAAGCCTTGTTGTTTACAAAACACCTGAAGCCGGACTCTTAGTTCAAGGTATCGGTGGAACAATTGATTTACAAACGGTAAGCCCACTAAACGCAGATAAAGCATTTGTAATCAATGCACACTATGAACAGAATTCAATTGATTCAGCTAACCCTGATTACGATAATACCGGCCATAAAGTTTCATTAAACTATGTAGATAAATTTGCTGACGATACTATCGGTTTAGCACTTGTTGTTTCAAGCTTAGAAACGCCTCGTCAAGAAGAAAACCAAAGAGTTTGGGGTTACCCAGGTTCTAGTGTATCTGATGGCAATGTCGTTTTTGGTGGTCACGATTCATATGTACGTTCTGCTTTATTAAAACGTGATTCTGTTGCGGCAGTACTTGAATATGCACCTACTGATAATTTAAAAATTCAGCTCGATGCTTTGTATATTGATTTTAATGAAGGTGATGTTAGACGTGGTATTGAAGAAGCTGGCCCAGAATGGGGTGGTGGTGCTTATACTGCAAACAGTGCTTCTGGAGGATTAGTCAATTCAGGTGAATATGAAGGCTTTCATACCGTTGTACGTAACGATCTAAGAACTCAAGCATCAGAACTAACTACATTTGGTATTAATGCTGAATATATTATTAATGATTACTGGACTGCTGAATTAGATTTATCAACAGGTAGTGTTGATAAAAACCTAACAGATATTGAAAGCTATGCTGGTGTAGGCCGTGCAGGTATAGATGGTCGTCCTCTTTCTGCTCGTTCTTTCCAAACTGGACCAACAGGTGTTACATTTGGCGCGCATTCTTCGCTTCCTTCTGTTGACTTAACTGACCCAAGTATTATGCGTTTAGCTGGCCCACAAGCATGGGGTGGCGGTATGGCTGGTCTTGGTTACGGTGATGATGCACAAGATGGTTTTGTGAATAACCCAAGCTTCGATGAGTCTCTAGACAGCATGAGTTTAAAAGCAAATGGTGTTGTTGAATTTAGTATTATTACCGGTGTAGAAGTAGGCATTAACTACAGCGAACGTCAAAAAGATAAAACGAATAGTGGTGCTTTCTTAACAGCTCCTACTTATCCAAATGATGGCCCAGTTCCAGACCCAATTGGTTACGCTGATTTAGGTTTTCTAGGTATTAATGGTGTAATTGCTTATGACAGTTTAGGTCTTTATAACCAAGGCTATTATACGCAAAATGATGCAGCATTGGTTGATAATAATCGTTTAGGCGATACTTATACAATCAAAGAAGAAATCACTACTGCTTATGCTAAATTAGATATTGAAGCTGAATTAGGCGACGTATTAGTCAGTGGTAATTTTGGACTTCAAATTATTGATGTTGACCAAAATGCAACAGGTTATAGCACTGTAAGCGATGCAAATGGCTTAACTGAGGCTACGCCAGTTTCTGGTGGTGCTTCTTATACCGATTTCTTACCAAGTCTAAACTTAAGCTTTGAAATTTCTGAAGATCAATTTATTCGCACAGCGGCTGCTAAAGTAATGAGTCGTCCACGTTTAGATCAAATGATTGCGAATAAAGTTGTATCATTCCAATTTAACGATACAAATGTTTTAAGTACTAATGCAGCGAATAGTGCATGGTCAGGTACTTCAGGTAATCCTGAACTGAATCCTCTTGAAGCGAATCAGTTTGATATTTCTTATGAAAATTATTTTGCAGACGACGGTTTCTTCGCAGTTAACTTCTTCTACAAAGACTTAGTTAACTGGCATAGAAGCGGCGCTACAGTAACCGACTTTTCAGATGTTTATATCCCAGGTTTCCATCAGTCTTCAGATGAAACAGGTAATCAAGCTCCTGGAACATTCTTAGGTGGAACTTCTTTTACTGAAGATGGTTTAGAAGGCTTTGTTCGAGGCTATGAACTTCAAGCGAGTGTACCACTACGTTTAGCTCATGAGTCACTAGAAGGTTTTGGTGTTATTGCTAGTGTTACCTTCATTGACGGAAAATTTGAAGACGATTCAGATATTCCTGGTTTGTCAGATGAGAGTTATTCGTTTTCTGCTTATTACGAAAAAAATGGCTTTGAAGCACGTATTACTGGAACAAAGCGTGACCGTTTTGCTACAGAAGCACGTGGTTTAAGTTTATCTCTTGTCGGTGCAAATGATGAAGGTGCTGAGTTATGGGATGCGCAAATCAGTTATGATTTCAGTGAGTCTGGCATAATGTCACTTGAAGGTTTAAGAGTAACACTTCAGGCGCAAAATTTAACGGATGAAAAAACCATTCAATCAAATTCTGATGGTTTAATTACTTCATACCAATCATTTGGTGCTAACTACTTATTAGGTATTAACTATAAATTTTAATTTGTAGCTATAAGTACCAGTAACCTTAAAAACCTGTTAGTTCACTAACAGGTTTTTTATTTATTAAACGGTTAATGTAATCATTATTCATTACTGTTAAATTATTGAGTTAGAAAAAGAATAATCAACTATTTACGGAGAACAGTATGAACAATGCCATTAAAAAAGTTGTTGTATTAGGCGGTGGAACAGCAGGTTGGATTTCAGCAGCTTTATTAAAAAAAATATTAGGTTGTGCTGTTGATGTTGAAGTTGTTGAGTCTGATGACATAGGCACTATTGGTGTTGGAGAAGCGACCATTCCCCCCATCCAACATTTAAATAATGTTCTAGGTATTAACGAAGCTGAATTCTTGCGAGAAACAAAAGCAACAATCAAATTAGCGATAAAATTTGAAAATTGGAAAGAGCAAGGTCACAGTTATTACCATAGCTTTGGCGCTGCGGGTAAAAGTTTGGCTTTTTGCCAATTTCATCATTTGTTAAAACGAGCAAATCAGCTTGAAAATGATAAACAGTTTTGGCAATACGATTTAAATTATTTATGTGCTGAAGCCGGGAAATTTGCCAAAATAAATAGTAAAGACCCTATTTTAGAAATGCCTTATGCCTACCATTTTGATGCAGGTTTATATGCACAGTATCTAAGAAAATTTAGTGAAAAATTAGGCGTAAAAAGAACGGAAGGAATGGTAGAAGATGTTAAGCAATGTTCTCAATCTGGTTTCATTCAAGCATTGAAGTTAAAAAGTGGTCAAGAAATAAAAGGCGACCTCTTTATTGATTGTTCAGGTTTCAAAGGCCTATTAATTCAAGAAAAACTTCGCACTGGCTTTGAAGATTGGAGTCATTGGTTACAGTGTGACCGAGCGATTGCAGTACCTTCTAAGCGACTTGATAAAACTCTGCCGTATACACGTTCTATCGCACATTCTGCTGGTTGGCAATGGCGAATTCCGCTACAACACCGTAATGGAAATGGTTTGGTTTATAGCAGCAGTCACTGTACTGATGAGCAAGCACTTGACACCCTGATGGGAAATTTAGACAGTGAAGCGCTAACTGATCCTAAAGTGATTAAATTTCAAACGGGTAGACGTTACAAACAATGGAATAAAAATGTTGTTGCAGTGGGGCTTTCAAGTGGCTTTCTAGAGCCGTTAGAATCGACAAGCATCCATTTAATTCAATCTGCTGTTGTTCGTTTAGTACACTTATTTCCACATAATGGCATTGATGATTCTTTAGTTGATGAATATAACGAGCAATCGGCACTTGAATATGAGCAAATCAAAGATTTTCTTATTCTGCATTATCATGTAAATCAACGTGACGACAGTGACTTCTGGCGTGACATGCGCTCAATGAAAATCCCAGATAGTCTTGCGCATAAAATTGAAATGTTTAAAGAAAATGGTCGATTGTTTAGAAAACAAAATGATTTATTTACTGACAGCTCTTGGTTACAAGTCATGTTAGGTCAGGGAATTGTGCCACAAGATTATCATCCTTTAGCGAATAGCTTATCGATGGAGAAACTTAACGAAATGCTGAAAAAAATACGCGAGATAAAACAAGAACCTTTAAGTCAATTACCTAGTCATGATGAGTTTTTAAAAAGTTTTTGCATGAAGTAATAAAATTAATAGTTCTCATAACAGCACATTTATTTCTTTATAGTTACTGTCTTAGATAACTTACGTTTAGGGTAAGTTTATTTAAGATAGTCACTACCATTTCTGTCGACTTAACGCTTAAAAACTCTTCAAAACATACCTTTCTCATAAATCAAATCTATAATTCTTCTGTGTTTATTCATGCGCGAATTCATATACTCATTTAAGAAAAACCTCGTCAATATTCATAAAACGATCAAATGTTCAGGAAAAAATAAAAATCACATACGTATGCATAACGTTAAATGCTATAAATCTATATGCATACGTATGCAGGGTTATTGCACAAATACGAAGGGATTATTATCCTTAATTCTTCATTATTAGTGCAGAGTTTTTAATTTTAATCAGAGCGATTAAACGTAATTGTCAAAGCATAATAAAATTATATAAAAGTGAAGTAGAGTCTTATGGAAAATCAACCTTGGTGGCGTGGCGCCGTTATTTATCAAATTTATCCTAGAAGTTTTATGGATGCCAACCAAGATGGAATTGGAGATTTAGCAGGAATAGTTCAAAAGCTACCTTATGTAAAAAAACTTCGGGTTGATGCTATTTGGATCTCACCTTTTTTTAAATCACCCATGAAAGATTTCGGTTATGACATTAGTGATTACCGTGAAATTGATCCGATTTTCGGCACAATGAAAGATTTTGACCTGCTAATGGCTAAAGCTAAAAAATTAGATTTAAAAGTGATTATTGACCAAGTGCTTAGTCATACTTCAGACCAGCATGACTGGTTTATAGAAAGCCGCCAAGATCGAACAAATGAAAAAGCTGATTGGTATGTTTGGGTTGATGCTAATGAAGATGGTACACCGCCAAACAATTGGTTATCTATTTTTGGTGGTGGTGCATGGCAGTGGGAGCCTCGTCGCCAGCAATATTACTTACATAATTTTTTAACTTCACAGCCTGATTTAAATTTTCACAATGAAGCGGTAAGAAAAGCGGTTCTAGACAACGTTAAATTTTGGTTGGATTTAGGCGTTGATGGATTTCGCTTAGACGCCATTAATTTTTGTTATCACGATAAACTCTTACGTGATAATCCTGCAAAGGCACTTGAAGACCGTCAAGGTAGGGGGTTTAGTGACGATAATCCTTATGCCTTTCAATATCACTATTACAATAATACTCAACCTGAAAATATTGAGTTTATGGAAGATATTCGGGCATTAATGGATCAGTATCCTGGTGTCGTGACATTGGGTGAGATTTCTTCAGAAAACTCATTGCAGACCATGGCAGAATATACTCAAGGTGATAAGCGTTTGCATATGGCGTATAGCTTTGAATTGTTAACCCCAGACGGAAGCCCTACTTATATTCGTAATACCGTGGAAGCCCTTGAAGAACAGTTATCTGACGGTTGGCCATGCTGGGCCATCGGCAATCATGATGTTGCTCGTGTTGCTTCTCGTTGGAGCAAGAGCCATAGCGATAAAGCTAATACGGCCGCACAAAGTAAGATGTATAATGCATTGTTGGCTTCGTTACGTGGCAGTGTTTGTAGTTATCAAGGTGAAGAGTTGGGATTAACTGAAGCTGATATTGCTTATGATGCCTTGCAAGACCCTTATGGTATAAATTTTTGGCCTACTTTTAAAGGCCGTGATGGCTGTAGAACACCAATACCTTGGGATAATAATTCGGTGAATGCAGGGTTTTCAGCAAGTGATACTCCTTGGTTACCTGTAAGTGATATTCATGCTGATAACGCTGTTGAAGTGCAAGAAAAGGATAAAAACTCCGTTCTTATCGCCTATCGCACTTTTCTTACTTGGCGTAAAATGCAATCTTGTTTGTTGTATGGTGATATCAACTTTATTGAAAGCACTGCAGAAAAACTTGTTTTTACCCGTCAATATCAGGATAAAAAGTTGATGGTTGTTGCTAACTTTACAAATAACTCCCTTGAATATGCGATTAAAGAGGCAAGTTTAACGTTACTGAGTGGTAATGGATTCTCGTCGTCTATTGATGAAAATTCTGTTGTAACGTTACCTGCTTTTAATATAGCTTATCTAGAGGTTAATTAAGTTTATCCCCATATTTTTCGGCGTTATTAAACTTAGTTTCTGAGACCTAAATATTGACGTTAAACTAAAAGGGCTGCACTTAGTGCAGCCCTTTGTTATTTAATTCTTTCAAAACCCTTTATAAATAGGCGTTTTACTTCTACTCATTACGATTGTGAGTTCCTCTTACGTAATAATATGAACTGGGCGATAACACCAATAAGATAGGTGATTAAGAAAGCCAAGAAAAAGCTTTTTAATAATGGGTCTTCAATATTAGTAACAATAGGGTTATCGGTCGGTAATCTCATCAAGCCATCAGTGATTGCTGGGATCATATGGAATAATAACGTCGCCGAATAACTCATCGCTTGAATGTAAGACGAAAATTTTCCAAACAAACCTGTTGCGCTAGCAATTGTTCCAACGCCTAATGCGAGAAGGGTTAATACCGCTAATGCATGTGCTGGTCCAAACCCACCATGTCGAAAAATAACTAAAGCAGTCACTGCTGTTATTAACGTGCAAATCAGATAAATTTTGCCAGTGTTGTGCTCAAGTAAAATAAACTTATATCGTGCTAATGAGTAAAAACCTGCTATTAAGGCAATGATTGCAATACCTGTATGTATCCAACCTAATAATGAAATTTCTGGCATTTTTTTTCCTGTTTAATTATTTAATAATATTTTGTGTAAAGTGTTTGTTGAAAATTTAATGATTTTCAATTGCAGATAATTGACTTAGGCAACAGATGTTGCCTAAGTCACGTTATGTCTAAGAACAATGTTATTTAGCCATATGCCAAGTCATACCCGTTGAATAACGGTGATCAAAACCTTTCCAAGGGGCTGGTGTTTTGCCTTCTACGGGGATTTGATTCGAACTGTTAGATAAATCAAGATATTCACATTTATCTGCTTGTTGTTTTATATGACAATCCATCATTGCGAGTGTGAAATGCTTATTGGTATTATTAAATACCACGCTATCCCATACAGAATCATAGTAATGTCCTATGTCTATTTCATTTATTTTAGAGACTGACGGAGCAGGGTGAGGCGCTATATTGTGTCGCGCATTTTGATAGGTGAGTAAATATTTATTTTTACTTCCCGTTTTTTCATAAAGTGATTTAATACCGTCATAACCAGATACATCATCTAATGAGCCACCAATGTATAAAATTGGCGTTGTCACTTTGGCCATAGCTTCTTGTTTAAATAGATTGTGTTGTCCGCCCCATGGCGCTAATGCCACAACAGCTTGCCACTTTTTGTCGATATTAATATTTTGATATTGACCACCCGCACAGCTATTCAGTAACGACATAACCTTTTTAACTTGTTCAGGATCTTTTAACCCCGTAAAAGCTGAAGCAGTAGCAGGCGTGAAATTATAACAACCGCCAATAGTGTTAACTGCGCCAAATCCACCCATAGAATAACCAATCAGTCCGGCTTTATTTTTATCAATAGCCTCAGAAACAAAGTTTTGACTCGAAGTGAAATGATTTAATGTAAATTGCTGATCTCGAGTGCGATTAAGTAAAGTACTAAAAAATCCCGAGAAAGGACTGTTTTTCATGTCTACTTCAGCGTTTGTTGAATCTGTATGATCAATTGCTGCTACAACATAGCCATTTGAGGCTAAGTGTTCTGCAAGGTAATACATGATAGTTCTATAACCAGTATAACCATGTGAAATTACAACTAGCGGAAATTTGCTTTCATTCTCTACTTTGTATACTGGAGAATCACGAAAAGCATCTGCTTGGATAGAAAATTTTATACCCGAACGTGTTTCATCTTCATAACTGGTTTTTTTACTTTGGGTATTTCCATTCGTTGGATACCAAACTTCAACCGTAAGCTTTCTATCTTCATTTTTTTGGGTGGCAGGGTTAAATTGAGCAGGGTTTGTAATTTCTAGTGTTTTAACGCCTACATTATATTTACCTTTATCTGCAAGCTCAGGAACGACATCGGCAGGGAGTTGGCTATTTAATTCTTCAGGAATAAGTTTAACTGAACCTTGAACGTTATCGTTAAATAATGGAGCAGCGTTAACTGACGTTATTACTTGAACGTAGCTACACAGTATGACGGTAAATAATAATGATTTTTTGTGTTTTATTTGCATGTTAAGTTCATTCTCTTTTATAGTTATTATTGAATATATTTATTTAGATGCTTGCTTAGTTAAAATTGTAAATTTTATTCTCCAATATATTTAAGTCCCCATTGGCTGCGTATCGTATCCATTAATGTCATCATCGCGGCTGTTTTATCAAGCGGTAAAATATCACTTTGTTTTTTGTTGTTACGAATACATTCCATCGCATGTGATATTTCAAAGGTAAAACTTTCACCTTCTTCAAATGGAAAAGAGACAACTTTGAGTGGTTGATTATTTAAGTATAAATGTAATTCTTTAGCACCTAAAAAGTCAGGGATATGAATATAACCATGGCTTCCACTTATAGTTGCTTCGGTAGGGGCATGCTCTATAAAAGAAGCCGATAAAATAGCGCGTTGATCCTGTCCGTAGTCGAGAAGATAACATGAGCTCTCATCGATGCCACTTTCGCTCATAACTGCAGAACTTTGTATACGACTCGGCGATTCACCAAATACAATGTCAGCGAGAGTTAATGGATAGATACCAAGGTCAAGTAAAGCGCCTCCGGCAAGATTCTTATTACGTAACCTGTGATCTGAAGGAAAATCGCCACTGATACTAAAATTGGCTTTAACTGTTTGTACTTTATCTATAATACCTTGTGACAATAAATGACTTAAATGTGTAATGGCAGGTAAAAATCGGGTCCAAACACATTCCATCATGAAGCAATTATTTTCGTCAGCTAAGGCTATTAATGTTTCGGCTTGTTGAGTATTAACCGTAAAGGGCTTTTCGCAAAGTACATGTTTACCATGCTCTAAACAGAGTTTGATATTTTCAAAATGAAAATTATGGGTAGTTGCAATGTAAACAGCGTCAATATCGTTATCGTTAACCAAAGATTGATAGTCATTATATGAGCGTGGTATTTGATGTGTGTAGGTAAAGCGCTCAGCTTTCCCAGGGGTAAGTGAAGCACCTGCGAGTATATTGCAGTTATCTACTTTATTTACACCACGGGCAAAAAGGTGAGCAATTTCGCCACACCCAATAACGCCCAAGTTTATGTTTTTAATGCCTTTGTTACTATTCATTTCTGCCCTGCATACTGATAATCGTTAAATATTCTCTTAAAATAATACATTTAAGTCTACGATCAATCCAATTAGAAAAAGTTAACCTTTAAACCATCTCCCGCTTTACCAACATAAATAGAAGCATTGATGTTGAAACGTGAATAGTAGTGTTTTTCAACGGCATCTTGAATTTTAGTTATATCATCATGGCGGCATAAACATACAATAGCACCACCAAACCCGCCTCCGGTCATTCTTACAGCGCCATCATTACCCAGAGCCGCTTGGCATATTTCGACTAAGCCGTCAGTTTCAGCAACCGTTACTTCAAAATCGTTTTTAAGTGATTGATGAGAAGCTGTCATCAGTTGTCTGAGACTTTGCATATCATTTTCTTTTAGAGCTTCAGTTGCGCTCAATACTCGAATATTTTCAGTGATAACATGGCGAGCTCGTTTATATTCATTCTCAGACATTGTCGAACGATTGGAATCTAACATATTCATATTTGCATCACGTAAACTGCTCACCGACATTTTAGCAGCGGCTTGTTCGCAATCGATTCGACGTTGATTATATTCACTGTCGACAAGTTTTCGTGGGTAATTAGAATTTACAATTACGATAGATAAATCATCAGGGATATTAATCGATTTTGTCGTTAAGCTTTGACAGTCAATAAGTAAAGCATGATCTTTTTCGCCGTTAGCAGAAACTAATTGATCCATAATTCCGCATTGGCAATCCATGAAATCATTTTCCGCTTCTTGACCTAATAACGCGATTGCTTGCCCAGATAAATTGAGTTGATTTAATTGATTGAATACACCACCTACCGCTACTTCTAAAGCGGCGGAAGAAGATAACCCACTTCCTTGTGGAACATCACTGTCAATTAACAAGTCAACACCACATAATTGATGGCCCTGTCTTTTGAATACGAAAGCTACAGCGCGTATATAGTTTCCCCACTGCGACTCTCCATGGTTTATTTCACCATCGAGCGTAAATTCGTCATGTTCACCTGGGTAATGTAGAGAATGCACAACGACTTTATTATCAGTACGTTTTCTGAAAAGTATACGAGTAGTAAACTCTAATGCACAGGGTAATACAAAACCATTGTTGTAATCAGTGAACTCACCTATTAAGTTAACTCGACCTGGAGCACATGATATGGCTTGAGCAGGCTGCTGATAAATTTCTTCAAATTTATGCTTGAAAATATCATGCGTCATTAGAGTGATCCTTTTTATAGTGAATTGTACTGGTTGAACAGAGTATTTTAGCCGCTGTTTCAGCGGTTAAATCACGTTGACTTTCTGCAAGCATTTCATAGCCAACCATATGTTTTTTTACCGTGGCAGATCGTAATAAAGGAGGGTAAAAATGAGCATGCAACCTCCAGTGGCTATTATCATCTTCATTTTCTAAAGGCTTATTTTGAGGAGCATTGTGCCATCCCATTGAATATGGAAAACTACAATTGAAAACATTATCGTAACGAATTGTGAGCTCTTGCAATGCTTGAGCTAAGCTACTTTTTTGCTGAGCGTTTAATTGGCCAAAGTGTTGAATATCATCTTTGGCGATTAATAAAGTTTCAAAAGGCCAAGCAGCCCAAAAAGGCACAACCGCTAACCAATGGTCATTTTCTACAACAATGCGATCTTGTTTTGCACTTTCATGTTCAACATAATCAGCGAGTAATGATTTCCCATGAGCCTTTAAATAGGCAAGTTGCTGTTTATCTTCTTTTTCTACTTCAGTCGATAAGTGTTCATGCGCCCAAATCTGTCCATGAGGGTGAGGCTGAGAACACCCCATAATAGCCCCTTTATTTTCAAATATATTGACGCAGGCATATTGCTTTGACAATTCAACATAATTTGATTGCCAAGTGTTAACCACAGCTTCAATTTCAGTAACGGATAATTCAGGGAGGGATTTATTATGATCTGGAGAAAAGCAAACAACTCGGCATTCACCATTGGCTATATTGGCTTCAAATAAAGGGTGTTGATCATCATCTACTTTATTTGATACATCTGAACTATCAGTCAAAGCACCAAAGTCATTAATAAAGACATATGTCTCTTTATAATTTGGTGTGACCGCATTATTTGCGCGTTTATTTCCTGGACATAACGGACAACTTTCATCGTAAGTAGGTAATTCAATAATTGACTCAGCTTCAGTTGCTCCTAGCCAAGGACGATTATTTCTATGAGGCGAAACTAATACCCAATCACCCGTTAGTGGGTTTTTACGACGATGAGTAAATTCCAAGTTATTCATTATATTATTCCAAACGATTAAAGTTCTTTGACTGCTAAAGGCAACCGATGTTGTTATTTTATACTTTACTTAAACTACTTATGAAAAATAGAAGGATTTCATCCTGCTGTAAGCCATACAAAAACTCGAGATTTCGAGACAGACAAACATTGCAGTAATTAATATCTTTAAAAGCAACCACAACGTTAAATCTTATTTATAAGATAATTAAAACTGATTGTGATTGCAACTCTTATTTCTGAATTCTTATAATTACAAGCCTGTTAGTTAGGTGGTTGATATTGTTGGTTTTTATTTAGGATGTTACTGGTGGCTGACCAGGAATGTAAGATAAATTATGAATGGCTAAAGTTTTTTCATTATAAACCTAGGTGTTACACTAAATTTAATAGGGAAAATTAATTTTCTCCCTTAGTTAAGCCAGTAGCAAAATATTAATCAGATACCTTTCATGCAGCTTTTATCAATTTTGGTGATTTACGCGCCAATAGAGTCGGGTGTTTAGATAAAAAAGCTTTGATTTGCGATATTTCAACGGTTGTTAGATAAAGCCCTCTTTTTGTTCTTCTCCAAATGACATCATCTATTTCAATCGCCCATTCTTTTTCAATTAAATAGTTAATTTCTTCCTCGTATAAATCTGAACCAAAATTTTTGCCGAGTGATTCAACGTTATTCGCGTTAGTTAATAAATCAAAAATACGTGTCCCATAACTTCTGATTAATCGTGTTCGAAGTTGTTCTGGTAACCACGGATATTTAGATTCAACTGATTTAGTAAATGTTTGAATATTAGAAAAGTTACCTCCAGGTAAATGTGCATCTGCTGTCCATTGACCACCAGCCTTATGAAAGTATGGATTTAATTTGTCTACAGCAGCTTCTGCTAATTTTCGATAAGTGGTAATTTTTCCACCAAAAATTGATAGGATTGGCGCTTGCCCATCAACATCTTCTAACTCTAAGGTATAATCTCGAGTAACTGCTTGAGCATTTAAAGATTCATCATCTAACAACGGTCGAACACCTGAATAAGTGGTAACAATATCTTCTCTAGAAATCTTTTTCTTGAAATAGTCATTAGTAATGTTTAATAGGTATTCAATTTCATCTTCTGATATTTCAACAGTAGAAGGATCGCCAGTATGTTCTACATCTGTTGTACCAATTAAAGAGAAGTCTTCTTCAAATGGAATGACAAATACAATACGTTGATCTGCATTTTGCAACATGTATGCCTCTGGCTGATCATGTATTCGAGGAACAACAATGTGGCTACCTTTTACTAAACGAATATTTTGAGGAGACTTAAGTGTCAATACTTCTGAAAATAAATTTGCAACCCAAGGGCCTGCGGCATTAACAACACTGCGAGCATGTATAGTGTTTGTGTCACCCGTTAATGTGTCCTGTAATGTAATTATCCATAGACCATCATTTCGAACAGCTTTAACACATTTAGTTTGTGTTTTAATTGTTGCTCCTTTCTCTTTGGCAGCGACAGCATTCAAAGTAACTAATCGGGCATCATCCACCCAGCCATCTGAATATTCAAAACCTTTTTTAATCGTATCAATAAGTGGGCTGTTTTCGTTAAACTTTATACTTCGAGATGCAGCTAGCGTTGTTCGTTTTGCTAAATTATCGTAAAGAAATAAACCAGCTCTGATCAACCATGAAGGTCTTAAATGGCGTTGATGAGGTAATCTAAATGTCAGCGGTTTAATGATATGTGGCGCATTTTTGATTAAAGCCTCACGTTCAGTAAGCGCTTTTCTAACAAGACTAAATTCATAATGTTCTAAATAGCGTAAACCACCATGTATCAGTTTACTGCTATTAGAAGAGGTTGCCGATGCAAGATCATTTTGTTCACACAGGATAACCTTCAATCCTCTCCCTGAAGCATCAGCAGCTATGCCTGTTCCATTGATACCGCCACCTATAACAGCGACGTCAAATACTTCATTTTTTAAACCCATATGTTTTGTCTGATAATTTGATTGTTCGTTATTAAGTATTGTAATGTTCGTTTGTGTTCGTTTCAAGTTAAATATATTCGATAAACAAAGGGTGTGAGTATTTATGAACAGCAATAGGTAAGCTAGCCAATTGTTATTTGGCTAGTTTTTAGATTTATAACTGAGGGGGATTATGTAAAAATTAAATACCGACTTAAACAATATGGGTAGCTATATTGTGAGTAGAAAGTATTTCTTCTATTTCTTTAGGGGGATGTTGGTCGGTAAATAAATGATGAATTTGTGCAATGTTCCCTTGTTTAATCATAGCATTTCGACCAAATTTAGACTGATCAGCAGCAAGTAAAACATTGGTTGAGTTATTGATTATAGCCTGAGCTACACGTACTTCTCTAAGGTCAAAGTCGAGTAATGAACCGTCGTTACTTATGCCACTGATGCCTATAATTCCAAAGTCCATTTGAAACTGGTTCATAAATTCACAGGTAGCTTCACCAATAATTCCGCCATCTTTATGTCGAACTTCACCTGCGGCAATAATCACGCTAAAGTCTTCTTTTGCAGATAGAATTGTAGCGACGTGAATATTATTTGTTACAATATTCAATGCTTTATGATTCATTAGCGCCCGTGCAATTGTTTCAGTTGTAGTACCTATATTGATAAATAGGGAAGCTCCATTTGGGATCATCTTTACTAATTCACGAGCAATACTTTCTTTCGCTTCTAAATTTAATATTTTACGTGATTGATATGATGTATTTTCCGTCGTTGAAGAACTCTCTGCGCCACCATGATGTCGAATAATGACGCCAGAATCTGCGAGTAAGTTTAGATCTCTTCGAATAGTTTGCGGTGTAACATCAAAATGCTTTACCAATTCATCAATAGTAATAAAGCCTTTTTCATGCACTAAATCTGTAAGTTCAGTTTGACGTTGGTTAAGCGCCATATAGGCTACCTCTATTATCTTTAAATTCACAACTTACAAAATTATCCCACATGTTAGATATTTTCCAAAACAAATTATTACAACTTAATGTTCGAATGTGAAAATATTGATTGCCAATGTTATTAAAAATGTGCATTATCGAATGAGTTTTTTTATTAAGTAAGATAAATAGCAACGATGTCGAAATACATATTAGCCATAGATCAAGGTACAACAAGCTCAAGAGCAATACTGTTTACCAAGCAAGGTAAGATACATGCAGTGGCACAGGAAGAATTTGAACAACATTTTCCTCAAGATGGTTGGGTCGAACATGAACCTGATGATATCTGGAAGACAGTGCTTAACACTTGTAGAAAAGTGCTATCAGAAAATAATTTATTCGCTAAAGATATCGCTACTATCGGTATTACTAATCAGCGTGAAACTACTGTAGTTTGGGATCGTAAAACAGGCGAAACATTATATAACGCCATTGTTTGGCAAGACCGTCGTACCGCTGAGTATTGTAGATCAATACAATCTCCTGAAATAGAAACACTTATTAATGATAAAACAGGTTTACTTTTAGACCCGTATTTTTCAGCAACAAAAATTCGTTGGATCCTCGAAAATGTTCCAGGTGCAAAAGATAAGGCCCAAAAGGGTGATCTTGCTTTTGGTACTGTCGACAGCTTTTTATTATGGCATTTAACAGACGGTAACGTTCATCGCACTGATGCAACAAATGCTTCTAGAACAATGATTTTTAATATTCATGAACAAACATGGGATGAAGAATTATTGTCACTGTTTGATATTCCTGCTTCTATGTTACCTGAGGTTATGGATTCCTCAGATGATTTTGGATACACCAATAATTCTTTATTCGGTGCAGAAATTCCCATATTAGGTGTGGCTGGCGATCAGCAAGCTGCTTTATTTGGTCAAGCGTGTTTTGATGAAGGAATGGCAAAAAGTACCTACGGTACGGGTTGTTTCTTAATGTTGAATACGGGAGATGAAGCCTTAAAATCGAAAAACAAACTGTTAACTACCGTTGCGTATCGATTAAATGGAAAACCCACTTATGCCATTGAAGGCAGTATTTTTATGGCTGGGGCAACAATTCAATGGATCCGAGACGGATTGAAGTTAATTAGTAACGCCAGTGAAACCGAATCAATTGCTGAAAAGATGCCCCTTGACCATGGTGTTTTCTTAGTACCTGCTTTTACAGGGTTAGGTGCGCCATATTGGGACCCTAATGCTCGTGGTGCTATTTTAGGCTTAACTAGAGATTCTGGAATAAATGAAATTGTGACTGCGGCTTTACAGTCGGTGTGTTATCAAACAAAAGACTTACAAAAAGCCATGGAACGAGATGGATTAAGACCAACACTCATACGTGTAGATGGTGGAATGGTTGCTAATAATTGGTTGTTAAGTTTTCTCTCCAGTATTCTTGGTGCAACAGTTGACCGTCCTGAAATTATTGAAACAACAGCGTTGGGTGTTGCCTATTTAGCAGGGCTCAAAGCGGGAATTTTCAGTTCGACAGAAGCTTTAGCTAAAATGTGGCATTGTGATCAACGTTTTACGCCTGATATTGATAATGAGCAACGTAATACTTTGTATGGAAAGTGGTTAGACGCGGTAAAAAAAGTACAGAGTTAATTTAATATTTACCATAAAAGATCATTTTAAAGCGTAATACCTATTCTTCAGTAATAGGAATTCGTAAATTTTTTATGGAATTAAAACTTTTATGATTTTGAGAATAATAAAGTTTTAATAAATAGACGTGTATGTCTCTAGCTGTTCTAGCAAAATACACGTACAAAAATCTTTAAATACATTGGTTGGCTATTCAAAAAATAGTTGATATTTTTTACCATTCAATGTATTTATATGATAAATAGGTTTTATAGGTTTTATCTAACTATAAAGCTTGATAAGTATAAAAAGCATAATAAATATAAAATACTATAAAAAAGATAAAGGGTAATATTATGTCTACAAAGAATATAACAAAATTCAATAAGCGAACTGCAATAGCTATAGCTGTAGCAGGTGCGTTAACAAACGCTAGTGTTTATGCTGCTGAAACTGATGCAAGTGTAAAAGAGAAAGAAACAGAAGTTATTGTTGTAACAGGTTTCCGCAGTAGTTTAAAAGCATCAATGCTAAACAAACGTGAATCGAATATTGTTTCAGATGGTATTACTGCTGAAGATTTAGGTAAGTTTCCTGATCAAAATGTCGCAGAGTCTTTACAGCGTATCACCGGTGTATCAATAGATAGAAGTGGCGGTGAAGGACAATTAGTTTCTGTTCGTGGTTTTGGACCACAATTTAATATGGTGACTGTTAACGGTCGTCAAATGGCCACTGAAAATGCAGGCCGTGAATTTAGTTTTGATACGTTAGCAGCAGAATTGATCACCGGAGCAGAAGTTTATAAAAGCCCTACAGCATCTATGCAAGAAGGTGGGATAGGTGCAACGATTAATGTAAAAACGGCACGACCTTTTGACTTTGATGACTTTAAAGGTGTTGGTTCTGTTAAAGGTGTTTATGATGGATTAACCGAAGAAACATCACCACAAGTTTCAGGTTTAATCACCAATACATTTATGGATAATCGTTTAGGTGTACTTATTTCAGCTTCTCATCAAGAAAGCGACACTCAAACTAACATGATGGAAACTCGTTATTACCGTCCAGGTGTTAATTTTACGGCTCAAAATGGCAAAGAATTTAGTAATGTGAACGTGCCACAGAACTTTGATATTGGTGTTGATGAACAAGCGCGTACAAGAACAAGTGGAACTGCCGTTATTCAATACGCACCTAATGATGATTTAACCCTAACTTTTGACGGATTAGTATCTAAATTTGAAGTGGACTCGCAGGCAACGAATGCCGGTCACTGGTTCTCAGAAGGCAATTTCATTGATGCAGAGGTAGATGCTAATAATACCGTTGTTTATATTGAAAACTCTAATGCAGGTGCGACCGACTTTATCCGTCGTTCATTTGGTCGTGATGTCGATATGAAAGCTTTTGGCTTCAATGCGGAATATAGCATTAATGATGATTTAACTATGGTAGTTGACTGGTCAAATTCAACTGCTGAAGAAAATAGCGGTGGCGATATATTCTTTAATGTAATTGGTTATAACAATGCTTATACGTGGGATAACCGCGCAGGTGGTGATACGCCAACACTAAGTGTTGCTGGTGGTGATGCCGCTTTATTAAATGCAGATGCAGGTAATGCACATTACAACGAACGCAATGGCTGGAACCGTGAAGATGAAATCAATGAATTTCGTGTAGATTTTGAGTGGGAAACTGGAAAAGATACTTTCACACAAATGCGTTGGGGAGCCTATTCTCAAGATAGAACTAAAGATGCATCACGTTTATTCGCAAGTGATTGTGGTGTGTATTGTGGCTATGGCACGAGTGTTCCTTCTAGTTTATTAACACAATATACGGCAAACGATTTTTTCCCTGGCGCACCTAATACATGGTTAACGTATGATCCAGCAGAATATGCAGCATACCGCGCGACATTAGATCCAGTGACTGCTGCAGCATTCGATAACCCGACACAGGCATCTGATGCGTATACCGTAGAGGAAAATGTGCTAAGTGCCTATGTAGAATTCACATTGGAAGGTGAATTAGGAGATATGCCTTGGACCGTGAATATGGGGATACGTTACTCTAAAACGTCAGCTGATTTGTCAGGTATAACCCGTGAACTGATTGACTTAGAACCAATACCAAACGACCCATCAGATTTAAATGAAATTTATGCTGAAGGTGACAATGGTACACCGGTTACATCAACTAATGACTATACCAATATATTACCAAGTGTGAATTTGAAGCTAGAGCTTGCAGATGAGATGTTATTGCGTTTTGCGTATTCAGAAACCTTAACTCGTCCTACTATGAGTGATTTGAATCCTGCTTTATCTATTACCAATTCGCGCCCGAATAACAATCAGGCACAAGGTGGCAACGCTGACTTACAACCATACTTATCAGCTAACTGGGATTTGTCATACGAATACTATTATGCTGACACAAGTAATTTCGTATTTGCTGTATTTAGTAAAGAAGTAGATAGCTTTATTACCAGTGCAGTTGAAACAGAAACCTTTAATTTGTTAAGTGGATCTTATGATTTTGATGTACGTCGTCCTCGTAATGGTGATGTAGTTGAGGTTAATGGTTTAGAAATTGCTTGGACACATACTTGGGAGTCAGGTTTTGGTTTACAAGCTAATGCCACGTTTGTTGACAGTGATGATGAATCAATATTACCTGGTTTAGGTGATTCACAAAATATGATCGCATTCTATGAAAACGGCCCGTTTCAAGCACGTATTGCTTATAACAATCGTGAAGAGTTTCTTCAAGACGGTGTGAGTAGGTTTGGTGGTTCAGAGCCGCTTTATACTGATACTTTTGCTCAGTGGGATATCAGTAGCAGTTACGATATTAGCGAAACAATTACCATTTTTGCAGAAGGTATTAATATTACTAATGAAGCAACACGACGTCATGGACGTTACCAAAATCAAACTGTTCGTTTAGAAGAAACTGGTACACGTTGGGCTGTTGGTGCTCGTGTAAGTTTTTAGAAAAAATTATTAGAAACACGTTTTATTGGGGGTCTATGACCCCCTTTTTTTATATTGTTTTTTTGATAACATATAAAGGTGAATATTTATTCAGGAGGTTAATATGACCGACCCAATTAAAAAAATTATTATTGTGGGTGGCGGAGCTGCAGGCTGGTTAAGTGCAGCACTGTTAGCAAAGCAATTTCAGAGCGACACTTCTTCAATATCTATTACTTTAATTGAATCAAGTGATATACCAACAGTCGGTGTCGGTGAAGGTACTTGGCCAACCATGCGAAATACGTTACGTAAAATAGGGCTTGATGAAAATATTTTTTTACGTGAATGTAACGCAAGTTTTAAGCAAGGGAATCAGTTCGTAGGATGGTGTGATGGACAAGAAAATGATAAATATTACCACCCATTTTCAGCACCTCAAGCACAGGGGAAATTTGATTTAAGTCCTTATTGGCTGCAGGTAAGTAAACAAGAATTTGCAAGTAGTGTCTGCTTCCAACCTAAGTTATGCGATTTAAATTTAGCGCCTAAAAGTATTACGGACAAACAATATCAAGGTCCGGCTAATTATGGCTATCACCTCGATGCAGGAAAGTTTGCACAATTAATTAAAGAACATTCTATAGAAAACTTAAGTGTAAGGCATGTTATCGGTACTGTTGAACAAGTCAAATTAGATGAACATGGTAATATCGAGCAAATAGAGCTTCAGCAGAACGAAATTATCTCAGGCGACTTTTTTATTGATTGCACTGGATTTTCAAGCTTATTGCTGGGTCAGGCTCTTAATGTTCCCTTTATAGAAAAATCAGATGTTTTATTAGCTGATAGAGCGTTAGCCGTTCAAATACCTTACGATGATGAAGAGTCTCCAGTAGCGTCTCATACTAAGTCTGTTGCCCAAAATAGCGGTTGGATATGGGATGTAGGTTTAAGCAACCGACGTGGCATTGGTTATGTTTATGCAAGTGAATACACAACGACATTACAAGCTAAACAAACTTTAGCCGATTATATTGGTGTAACAAGTGATGAACTTAAAGTAAAAGAGATTAAGTTTACTGCAGGACATCGTGAAAAATTTTGGCATAAAAACTGTATGGCTATTGGACTTTCCGCTGGGTTTTTAGAGCCTTTAGAAGCGGCTGCCTTAATGCTCATTGAAATTTCTGCAGACCATATTGCTCAGCAATTGCCCGGTTGTAAAAGTTTACTTCCAATTGTGGCTGAGCGGTTCAATAATGATATGACGATTCGGTGGGGAAAAATTATCGAATTTTTAAAGCTGCATTACGTGTTGAGTAAACTTGAAGAACCTTTTTGGCAGGCTATGAGAGCTGAACCTTCAATACCAAAACATTTATCTGAGCAGTTAAGAATATGGAAATATCAGCCTCCAAATGAATATGACTTTTCAAGTGCGGTGGAAACTTTTCCTGCAGCGAGTTATCTCTATGTGCTTTACGGTATGGATTTTAAAACAGATATTTCTCAACGCCAACATTTAGTGTCTCAGCCGCAGATAGCTGAAAAGTTATTTCACTTGAACAATCAATCTACGGATCAGTTAAGTCAGCGTTTACCAGATCACAGAGCGTTATTAACTAAGATTAAATCCCATGACTTTCAAAAAGTTTAATTAATATACAGAGTTCTTATGACAACATTTACACCACTTAAATTGGCTTTGCAGGAAACACTTAACATCAGAAATGAGCTTGATTGGCATGATATAAGTTTACAAAATCAGGCACTCATTAGTGCAGATGAAATTGTATCCTCTTCGTCAAGCTATCCACTTTTTTTTACAAAAAATAGTCATAGCGGAAATTTCTCTGCAATTGCTTTGCTTGGCTTACAACAAGACAATGTATTTTTTAATGGGCAATTATCAAATGATATCGCTTATCTACCAAAAAGTTTAACTATGCTGCCTTTTGGGCTGGGTACAGATCCTGACAATGAAAATAAAATGACATCGTGTATCAATTTAGACAGTCAGCTTATCAGTCCTGATGGAAAAGCTTCCCTGTTGAATGAAGATGGCTCAGAGTGCGAAAGATTAACTCAGGTTAATAAAGCCTTGTCAGCAATTTTTGATGCTCATGTCAGCACAGAACATTTCATTGCTGAATTATTAGAACACAATTTATTAATGGAATTAGAGCTGAATGTAAATTGTGACAATGGTGAAAACAAGGTTCTCAAAGGACTATATTGTATTAACGAACAACGACTTTCTCAGTTAAGTTCTGAGGACAAGCTATTGTTTATAGAACGTGGTTATTTTCCTCCAATAATGGCTATGCTTGCTTCTCTTGTACAAGTAAATAGAATGATCAAGTTATACAGTCGAAATAATGTTATGAACATTAATTCAATCAACATGAAGGTTATATAGTAAGATTTTGTTGGTTGATTTTATAAAAACCTATATAAACATATAAAATATTGTCCACTATGAACATTTGAATATCTAATAAATAATGGATGTTCAAGTGTTAATCCAGAGAAATTCACTTGTTCGCAATTAAATAATGCCTAACCTATACTGTTTTTATACCAATATTTTTAGGGGATATAAATGCGGTACCTATCGTACATTTTGGTTACTCTTAATCTTTTATATTCTCACCTATCAAGGGCTGAAGAGGTTCTTACCATTGGTGTTGCAGGGACCAATGGTGTTGCACGTGAAATGGTTTATTTTTTAGCTGCTGAATTTGAAAAACAAACACCCAATGTAAAAATTAGATTCATTGTAAGGGAAGCCGAGTCCTACAAAGATGATTTACAAAATATGTTGGAAAAAGAAAATGGTTATGATGTTGCTTTTTGGATGGCAGGAGAGCGATTTAATAAATATATACGTCTTGATCTAGTTACACCTATAACCGATATTTGGCAGTCCCATCAATTAAGTGATAATTTTTCTAATAATCTAAATAATGCGATTACGTTTAACCAAAAAATTTACGCCATTCCTTTTTCTCGCTATCAATGGGGAATGCTCTATAGCAAAAGGCTATTTAATCGACTGTCAATTACCCCTCCGAATAATTGGCAACAATTTATAGATTTACTCGGTGTACTTAAAAGTGAAAATATCATCCCCATTTATGTTGGGACAAAATATAATTGGGAAATTAGTGCGTGGTTTGAATTTCTCAATTTAAGGTTAAATGGCTATACCTTTCATCAATCATTTATAAAAGGGGAGTCGCCAGTTGATTCGCCTCAAATTCGATTGGTTTTTAAGTATTGGCAAGAGCTAATACAATCGGGTTACTTTGTTGTTCAAAAGGAATCGAGCTTACGAGATGGCTTGCCATACCTCTATAGGCAGCATGGAGGAATAATGCTGGCAGGAAGCTACTTTACTGCTTTTATACCACCTAAAAATCTGAGCGACATGGGGTTTTTCTCATTTCCTCAGATAGATCCAAAAATAGAAAATGTTGAAATTGCCCCCGTGGACATTGTTTTTATCGCTGAAAGAGCAAAAAACAAAGAATTGGCAAAAAAGTTTCTTGTTTTTTTATCCTCGAATTACGCGCAAGAGAAATTTAATAAAGGCAGTCATTTTCTACCTGCGAATAAATTATCAGAAATCCCTGAGAATGAAATATTTCAATCGGTAAAAAATTCGTTGGATAATGTTCGCCAACAAACTTTATTCTTTGATAGAGAAGCAGAAGACGCATTTGCTCAACAAAACATGTCAATTTGGCGTAATTTTATCGATAGTTCAAATATTGATGCAACCTATATTGATATAGCAATTAAGTCGATGGAAGAAGCTAGGTTAAATTTATTATCGAGATCTTGTAGAAAGGAATGTAATAGTCATTAGATTAAAACAGTCATTCACTTTTAGCGAATGACTGTTTATCAATTATTCAACATTAAATTAATGCTGTTTCTTCCTTATCTTTTGTGAAAGATAAGCAGGCTTTATTTTTAAATACAAAGCGATTTACCAGCAGGGCAAATGTTACACATGAAATTAATGTAACAAACATTAAATGAATGTAATGTAAGCCAAACGGTGCATGGAACGGCGAAAACTCAAATGACAGTGAACCGTAGAGTAAAACACCAAAAAATACAGCCGCAATACCAGCATTCGCATGAACACCCTTGAATAATAAACCAACAATAAATATTGAAAGTATAGGCATACTAAACAAGCCCCATAATTGCTGTAGCAAATTAATTATACTTTCAGCTTGTTGATAAACGGGAACGAGAGCAAGCGAAACGATGGTAAGTCCGATTGTTATCCATGCACTTAGTTTTGGAACATTTATGTCCTTGTTAATATAAGGTTCATGGAAATCACATACATATAATGCAGTCGCTGAATTCAGGTTACTGTTATATGTTGATAGAACTGCAGCAGCCATTGCAGCAGCAAAAACACCAGAAAGCCACCCTGGTAATAAATCACCAACAATTTGTCCATAAGCAGTGTCACCAATATCCCCGTAAAGTTTAAAAGAGACTATGCCGGGTATAACGATAATGGCAGGGACGATAATAATTCGAATAAATACTGCAGCAAACACACCTTTTTGTGCCTCTTTCAGGTTAGGCGCTGCCATGGCTCTTTGGGTAATAACTTGGTTAGTTCCCCAATAAAACATTTGAATAAAAATCATACCTGTTAATAATGTATGCCATGGAATTGGAGAATCATTATCACCAATTAGGGTTAACCTTTCCTCTGGAATGCCTGAAAAATCATAATCAATTGCATTCAAAGCCAAAAATAAAACTACGATAGCCATACCTAACAGCAAAACACCAGAATAAGTATCTGATACGGCAACAGCTCTAAGTCCGCCAAATATAGCGTACATTGCTCCTAACGTGGCAAATGCTGTTGCAATATACATTAATGGAATATCAACTTTGAACATGGTTTGCATAAATAATGAACCAGAATAAATAACGGCAGGGCAAAAGATTAATGCGCTACTGAGGAAAAACATACCACCGATAACGGCGCGAATATGTTTGTTATTATAGCGTTTCTCCAATAGTTCAGTTGTTGTAGTACAGTTATATTTATAATAAACAGGAAGAAAAACCTTCGCGAGTATTATTAAGCCGACTACTGCAGCAAACTCCCACCACGCTAGCAAAGCCATTTGTGTGCCGTTGGAACCCACTAATTGATCAGTACTTAAGTTTGTGAGTGTTATTGAACCGGCAACAAAATACCATGCCAAACCACCACCTGCTAAAAAATACTCTTTATTCTGTTGTTCTTTTCCTTTTCCTCTTCCGTGCCCTCTACATTTTAAATAAGTTAAAAATGCAATTAACATAGTGATGAATAAAAATACGGCTATTTGAATATTCACTGATTCTCCCTACTAATATTTGTTAGTTATTTTTAGTTATAGTTATTTATTATTTAATTTGATAATCGCGACATCATAAGGATCCATAACGGCTTGCCCTAATAGATATCTCCCTATATTTTCTGAAGGGAATGTTTGTGGAACACCTGCATAGTTAAAGATATAAGCGAGATCACCACGATACACAATACGCATATCTTTCGGTAATCTTACGGTAGTAATATCAAGTTCTGTGGCTAAGTGTTCGAACTGTTCAATGAGAAAGTCATCACAAGTTAGGGTGGCGATATAACTTGTATTGCCATGACGAACAACGGCAGGTGACTGATCATGATATTTAGCATCAACAATAATGTCTTTCGTTATTTCTAATTCTTCACGCCAACATCGGCTTTCAAACGTTTTATCCTTATAGCCTAATTTTTCACTACAATCTGGACGAATGGTTTCAGTAGATATAACTTTAATTGGCAATAAAGCCTGAAGTTTACCCGGAGGTAAATTTGGAGCTAATGATAATTCGTCAGTTTTACCGCCGGATCTTGGGCCAAAAACAAAATGAGCTTTAGCGTTTTTACATTTATTAATAAAAACGTCATCAACAATAGGTAGACACGGAGCAAGAATTAAATCGTATGGACTAAAATCGCTGTTAATCGATATAAAATCGACTACCAAACCTAACTGGCGCAAAGCAGAATAATAGGAAAATTCTATTTGCTGATGATTATAACTGTCAGCTTGGCGTTCAATTTCACTCACCCACTGGTTAGTGGTACCTGATATTATAGCTACTCTTGCTTGCACTGGTGATTCGATAGAAAACTCTACAAGCTTTAGCTCATCATGCATTTGTTCTATTTCAGTCCATGCCGCTGATTTTGAATTATCATTTCGTTTAACGCCTGCATGCATTTGCTCTTGAGCAAATGGTGCTTGGCGCCATCGAAAATAACAAACACAATCTGCCCCGTGTGCAAAAGCTTGCCAAGACCATAACCTGACCATACCTTTTTCAGGTCGAGGATTATGATGAGCCCAATTCACAGGACCAGGCTGTTGTTCCATTATCCAAAAATTCTTTTTACTGATGCCACGACTTTGATCAAAGTCATAACTAGCAAAATCAGGGTGACCCGTACGCATGTATGGTTTAAATTCTGCAGCGGGTTTATCTTTGAAAAACATGTCCGAACGACCCAAAGGATAATTATCATAACTGACGAAATCTAAATTTTCAGCGAGGGCATAATTATCGGTTTGAGTGTCCACCATAGGAATGAAGTTATGAGTGACAAATCTATTCGGCGCATACTGACGGATTATCTCAATCATTTTATTGTGAAACTTGATCACTTGATCAGAACTGAAACGTCTATAAGCCAATTGATGTGCAGGGTGAGTCTCTGTAACCGCTAATATAGGGAGTTCAATTTGGTCGAAATTTTGGTATTCCATTGACCAAAAAACGGTGCCCCAATCGGCATTGAGTTGTTCAATTGTTTTATAACGGCTTAGACACCAATCATGAAAAGCTATTTTTGCCGTTTCCGAACCACTGTGAGTCGTATCATGACATGCAATTTCATTATCAGTTTGCCAGCCACATATAGCCGGATGTTCACCATAACGCTTAGCTAAAACCTCAGATATACGCATCGCCTCACTGAAATAGTTTTTACTAGAGAAATCATAGTGTCGACGAGAACCAAACCCACGTGTTGTACCTGTATTAATATCAACGGGTAAAATATCAGGGTATTTATCGATCAACCATTTAGGTGGAGTCGCGGTAGGCGTACACATGATTACTTCTAAACCCGCGCTAGCTAATGTCTCAATTGCACGGTCTAACCAATCAAAAGTAAAAACACCGTCAGTTAACTCTATTCTTGACCAAGCAAATTCACCAATACGCACATAACGTAAACCAAGTTCACGCATCTCTTTAGCATCTTGAGCCCACATTTCTTCTGGCCAATGCTCTGGATAATAACAAACACCTAACATTTACTTTTTACCATTTTATTATTTGCAAGTATATTATGCATATTAACCTTATTTATATGATATATTCCAGTGAAATTTGTAATGTGATCGTATAAACCATGGATTGGCCTTTATAGAATTTTTTTATTAAATAATGCTATCCCATAAATCTATTAATATAGTAATCATAATTACATTCATTAAAAATAAATAATATATCAATTGCCAATTTGAAGGACGTTTACCATGAAACCACAACAACAATTTGTTCAGCTCAATAGTACTAATGCTAGCTTAATTATTGACTGTCAGGGAAAAACCCCCGCTATTATTTATTGGGGGAAGTTGCTATCTAAACAAACGTCTACAGATATGTTAACGCTGTTATCAACACGTCAAGAAGCAAAATGTTCGTTGGTTATTGAAGCGCCGATTTCTTTATCTCCATTATTAGGAGAAGGTTTTACAGGAGCTCCGGGGATCGAAATTAATAATGATGATTATGCATGGTCATTGGGTGGTGAACTTGTTGATATTATTCAGGCAGATGAAAATATAGTTCGTTTTGAAACGCTAGATACTATTCGAAAAATCAAGGTCATTCATAACTTATCATTGCATCACGATACTGATGTTTTAAGTGCAAATACTCAGATGGAAAATTTAAGCGATAAATCATTAACGGTTAATAGCTGTAATGCGCCAACAATAGCATTAACCGATAAAATGAATGAAATAATGTCTTTTGAAGGGCGTTGGTCAAATGAGTTTCAGTGTCATTCACTTGATTTATTCCTCGGTAGCTTTGTACGAGAAAATCGCAAAGGAAAAACATCTCACGATAATTTCCCTGGTATGGTAATGCATAACAACCATACCCATGAACAAGCAGGCGAATGCTATGGTTTTCATCTTGGTTGGAGTGGTAATCATAAAATGCGAGTAGAACTTTTACCCGAAGGCCGCAGTTATGTTCAATTAGGTGAATTATTAATGCCGGGTGAGCTTGTATTGTTGCCTAAACAATCGTATCAAAGCCCAACATTATATGCTGGGTATTCAGACCAAGGTTTTAGTGGTTTATCTCATTGTTTTCATCAGTATGTACGCCGTGAAATATTATCGCCAAAACTCAGTCAAAAGCCACGTCCTATTCATTACAACACATGGGAAGGGATATACTTCGACCACGATATTGACACATTGAAGGCACTTGCTAATAAAGTTGCAGGATTAGGCGCAGAGCGTTTTGTTTTAGATGATGGCTGGTTTAAAGGGCGTCGTGGTGATTTTGCAGGTTTGGGTGATTGGGTTGTTGATAAAGAAATTTATCCTCAAGGCTTATCCCCTTTAATTGATCATGTAAACCAGCAGGGTATGGAATTTGGATTATGGTTTGAACCTGAAATGGTCAACCCTGATAGTGATTTATATCGAGCGCACCCTGACTGGGTTCTAGCAACAGCCGGTAATGAACAATTAAACTTTAGGAATCAATTAGTACTTGATTTAACACGTGTTGAAGTTGTTGATTATTTATTTCATGCCATTGATGACATTCTTAAAGAGTATCCCAAAATTGTATATATTAAGTGGGATATGAATCGAGACATTAATCACGCAGGTAATACACAAGGTAAGCCTGCTATACATCAACAAACAAAAGCTTTATATCAATTAATTGATCGTTTAAAGAAACAGCACTCTCATGTTGAAATTGAGAGTTGTTCATCGGGTGGTGCTCGAGTGGATTATGGTGTTCTTGCTCATACTGACCGAGTATGGACCTCTGATTCGAATGATGCATTAGACAGATTAACGATTCAACGTGGCTGTTCATTCTTCTTTCCAAGTGAAGTAATGGGGGCTCATATTGGGCCAAGAGAATGTCATATTACTGGTAGAACGGTAACTATGGAAATGAGGGCAGCAGTGGCATTTTTTGGTCATATGGGCTTAGAGATGGACCCCAGAGAATTAACAAATGAAGACTGTGAACAGTTAACTAAAATTATTGCGCTACATAAAAAACATCGTCAGTTAATTCATAGTGGAGAGTTAGTGCGATTAAATCAGGACGGTGACTCAATTAACTTCGGCATAATCAACAAAGATAAATCCAAAGCACTTTTTGCTTATAACAGTATTAAAGAAACTAAAAGAACCACACCGCCTAAATACAGGTTTACGGGTTTATCTGCTGAAAAAGTTTATACATTAACATTAATATGGCCGACACAACTTAAAGAATATTCGCCCTCTATTTTAAGTAAAATTCAAGGGGAATCATTCTCGGGTGAGTCACTTATGCAATTTGGGATGCAATTGCCGGTATTATTTCCACAGACGTCATTAATTTTTGAGTTAAATGAAAAGTAAGGTTATTTACATATGTTTTAACTTTTCACCTAAGGAAAATATAATGACTGGGATGAGTGGTTTTAATTTAGAACGATTTATACATTTGCGGTATGTTCTTAACGCTTTTTAATGCAGACGAGAAATTAATGCCATGTTTTGATTATTAATGTCCCAAAACATGGCTAAAGGCTTAACCTTCTAATTGAAAGGTTAAGCCCGCATTCTCTTGTAAACGATCAATCAATAAAGAACCCATCGCTGAAGCAGGTGTCCAAATACCACCACTTGCAGCATCTAGATTTTTCAATAAACAAACTGCGCTCTCGCTGATCATTTTACATGTTGAACCGTACCCAGGGTCTTTATCACCTTTAACGCTGGCCATTAATACGTCGCCTTCGTTATTAGAGCCAGCAAACAATACATCGTAAAAACCTGTTTCACGTGATTCTTTTGAAGGACCTTCACCTGGTTGCATAGGGTCGTTTGCCATAGACTTATCTGCAGCAACCATTTTCGCCATACTTTCACCTTTCTCACCAGGACCGGTGAGCATCATTTCGTCATAAACAAAATCATCACCATATTCATGGGCCAATAAATAGTTACTGCGATGAATATTCTTCGTGTTAATTGTTGCCATTACAAAAGGGGCAGACCAACTGTTCAGATCTGTATCAAAGATAGGCGCCATGCCTGAAGGCTGTTCTGGACCGGTAAATGACTCTGTTAATGAAAATGGATTGGTGAGTACTTTTATCAAGTCAGGATTTTTTGCCGCTGCTTTCATCGTTAAACGGAAACTTTCTAACGTTCCTCCTGAGAAAGTACCTTTCATCGCGCGTACACGACCTTTAATACGTGATAAAGGTTTACCCAATTTAGCGATGGATGCTTTTTGTAAAAAATATATACCTAAATCAAAAGGAACTGAATCAAAACCACAAGAGAAGACAATTCGCGCGCCACTGGCTTTTGCTGTTTCACCGTGAGCCGCAATCATTTCATGCATCCAAGCGGGTTCGCCACATAAATCAACATAATCAGTGCCAGTTTCGCTACATTCACGTACGAGGTCGGAACCGTATTTCTGATATGGGCCAACAGTGGTTAATACAACTTGCGTACTATTCACCATTTGCTTAACTGACTCTGGATTTTCAGCATCAGCTATCACAAAGGGAACATCACTAGGAATGCCCATTTCATCGCGTACTTGAACAAGTTTTCTTTCACTGCGTCCTGCCATCGCCCATTTTACATCGCCATTGACGCCGTATTGATTATTTAAATATTCACAGACTAAACGTCCGGTATATCCTGTTGCGCCGTATACAACGACACCAAACTTACGGTTTTGAGACATATTATTACCTTTATTATAAACGCTACTTCATTAGTTAAACGTTATTATTTATGTGTAATGACTAACCATTGACTAAGAATACAAAGCAACTTCTTCATGAAGTACATCAGCCAATAAAGGGCTAGATTCAGAGCGAGCAAAAGCGTCATCAATCGCTTTAAAACGTTTCTGCAATACCTTTCTATAGTTCGGATGTGTGAAAATATAAAGTTCTTTATTACTCACTGCTTCAACAACTCGTTCACCAACGACTTCTGGAGATAATCCGTTATCAATAACTTTTTGCATATGTTTAGCTGCAGATGAATTATTTTGTTGACCGCTATTCTCTTTTTCGCTTTTTAGTTCTACTGGCTTGTTACGGTTAGAGAGATTAATCCGCGTTTTTACAAATGCAGGGCAAAGAACGGAGACTTGAATATTGTGTGGCTTAAGTTCTGAGTACCAACTTTCAGACATACCCACAACGGCGACTTTAGTTGCTGTATATGCACCGGCTGTTGGAATCCCCATCATGCCTGCCATTGATGCCACATTAACCAACCAACCGCCTTCGCCATGCTGTTTCATCAAAGGTACCATGGTTTGCGTACCATAAATAACACCCATAAGGTTTACATCAATCACCCAACGCCAGTCTTTATCATCTGTTTTTTCGATACTGCCTGGATTACTACCCACACCAGCATTGTTTACGAGCATATGAACTTTGCCAAAACGTTCTAGGGTTTTGTTAGCGACATTTTCCCATTGGCTGAGGTTCGTAACATCCATCTGGACAGAAAGTACTTCAACTCCCTCTTTTTGTAATTTTTCTTGGGCTATTTTAAGTTGATTAGCATCAATATCTGCTAATACCACATTCATGCCTTGTTTGCCCATAGCTTGAGCTATTCCAAAGCCAATGCCTTCAGCACCGCCACTAATTACTACTGTTTTACCAAAAAATTGATTCATTAGACTGACCTTAATTTAATAATATTTTATGTTTATTTGCTTGTTTCGACATGTTTTTTGTATTTGTTTTAACGAAAATCTTAATTAAATACTGTCCATTAGCTCTACTTCAGGGGCAGTAGCTAAATAAACTGACATTTGCTTACCAAAGGTTCGGTAGTGGTCAGTTTTAGAATGGCTATGTAATGCTACTTCATCTACATATTGTTCTAGGACTATATAGGTTTGGGCATCTTTACGAGATCGATGGAAGGCGTAGAGCAAACAACCTTTTTCGTTAGCAAGTACTGCACTCACTAATTGTTTAAAAATAGTTTCAAATTCTTGGTTTTTACCAGTTAGTATTTGTAATTTTGCTGTTACGCCAATAGCCATTATTATTCCTATTTGGTTACGGTTTGAAAGTTAACACATTTGAAATAGCTCAAATCTTATCTTCCCATAACCAATATCAAATCAAAAATTCTAATTTTGAATGCACCACTATAAGAAATGTTAATAAAGGCATTAAATAACTATAATTAAAATTTATAGATTGAACGAGGGTAACTATTTAACTATCGATAAGTTAGGGATTAAAAGTGCCTATGTTTTTGCGTGTAAATCAATCTAATTTTGATTAAGTTATTAATAAAGCAATTTTGATCTAACCCTGTAGTCATTTTGTAGATATTTTATTTGTGAACAATATTATAAAAGTTCTAAAAAATAAATATAATCCTCCCAGATGAAGTCGAGTCTTTTTGAATATTTTAAATAAAATCGACAGGGTTATTTGATCAACAAATTAAATAACAAATTTCATGTTTATTTATTTGGTATAGCCATATCTTTATTTTATAAAATTAAATATTATATAACATATAAAATAAATAATTTTGGAACAGCAATAGATGAAGTATTCGCCTAGACAAAATTTGACCCATCAATTAACTCATGATCTAGGGATGGCTATAGTAAAAGGTACTTATCCAATTGGCCAAGGGCTTCCGTCGGAAGCTGATCTTTGTTTGGAACATAATGTTAGTAGAAGTTCGACTCGTGAAGCAGTAAAAATGTTATCAGCGAAAGGGCTTATCTCTTCTCGTCCTAAACAGGGCATAAGA
>CAJWBY010000017.1 GCA_913020705.1 uncultured Colwellia sp. | reverse complement strand
AAAAACATCATGACTATAAACATAGTCAGCATCATTACGCAGTACATTGATTTCTTGGATATGAAGTTTATTCTTATCATCAACTAAATAAAGCTTATTCGCGCCATGTAATGCGTCGCGAGGAATAGCAACAATATCTGCAATCGTTTTGCCGGCAATACTGGCATTAACAAAAGTACCAATACGTAATTCTTGGTGTTCACTCGTTGATAAAACACTGTAAGGGTCATTAACTTGTGCAACCACGTAATGTACTCGACTACGGCTATCTACTTCACCTTCATAACGGGTTAGATTTGACACCCAAGTGTGTTGTGCCCCCATCAATTGATAAAAAATATCAACTTGCGATACTTTGCTATCTTGCTGATTAATTTTTGGTAAATTTAGAAATTCAACATCACGCTGTTTGATTGGTAATCTCACTTCTGCATAGTCAACAGCAAAAGTCATCGCTAGCGTAGAGCCAGTCGATACATATTGACCAATTTCTACTTGCTTCTCTTTAAGCATAGCGTCATACGGCGCTTTAATTTGAGTACGAGTCAGTTTAACTTCCGCATCAGTTACATCAGCTTCTGCCGCTTTTACATCAGCTTTCGCTTTTTGTAATTGCGGTAAGCGAAGTGCTAAAACTGGTGCTGCTGACAATGCTTTGCCTGTTAATAACCATTCATCTTCAGCTTGCTCTTTACGCGCCTGCTCTTCAACTAAAACGGCGTTAGCGGCATCAAGCCTTGATTGCGCTTGCAATAAACCTACTCGGTAGCTGATATCGTCAATGGTGAGTAAAACCTCACCCTTTTTGAAAAAACCACCGACATTAAACTTGTCATTTACCGAGGTAATTTGCCCAGAAACCTCGGAAACTAAATTAGTTTGTGTACGCGGAACAACACTACCTTGGCTAGAAATAGCAAAGCGTATATCTTGCCTTTCTATACTTTGCGCTTCTACTAACGGCGCTTTAATAATGGTTGGTTTCTTTGCAGGTTTAGGCGCCAATGCAGCCACAACAATTAAACCGATGATAGCGAACAATATAATAGCGATAGGTGTTAATACGTAACGTAATTGGATCATACGTCTAGGTTTTTTGTTATTATTTTTTTCAGCAACGATACTCATGATGAGGTCTCTATGAATAGGAATGTATTTATTTGGCTCCATGCCAATACTTAATAAATATAATAACTTAGCAATAATCATTAACCAAGTATTAACAGCGTAAACAAATGTAAATATTATCTCTCTATAAATTAGTACTTTCTAACAAATTTGGCCCATGACAGTAGCAATTCACGAAAATCTTCGCTGCCACATGAAGAACAGTCTTGCTGGTCAAAATCAATATTTTCTTCAATTAACGAGTCGGGTAAAACTTCAATACCATCTAAGCTGGCATTTGTTTGTACGGTTACATCTCCACGGCTAAAGCTTACTGTATACTCGCTACCTGTAATGGTAATTTCAGACTGCTTATCTTCTTCTATCTCTGTCATAGCGGTTAGTAGCTGAGCCAACTTTGTTGGATCTGTACCTACCTCTACCTCTAACCAAGGCCCAATAACTTCATGATCGAGAGAAAACTTGGCTATTGCAGTGCCCGTGATAGGATCATCGATAAATTGATATTCCATAAATACCTCATGCTAAAAAAATGATGATAGGAGATCCCTATCTAATGAAGATCTACTATATTAATAAGAGACATTTATATAATTGATGCTGTTAGCTAATTGTAGCAAAACCATAGTTTTTAACACGAAAATACTGTGGTTATTAAATAATTATATTACCTAACCTATCGTTAAAGAAGGAAGTCGACATTAAAAGTAATCGCAATAATGATTCACTAAAAAAAGTGTGTTTATTTAAGCATCTACGCCGAACTATCTGTGTGGGTATTACTTATGTAACAGCCCTATTTTTCATCACATTTAACACATCTGCACAACCCGTTAACGAAATCATTGTTGCAATGCATATAGAGCCGCCATTTTCAGACATTGTAAATGACGAGTTTGTTGGCGAAAATATCGATATAGCGAATTTGCTAGCAAAGAAAATGAATAAAAAAGCGCGCTTTGTCTATTGCCCTGTAGCGAGGTGCCTATCTTTAATGCAAAGTGGTCAAGCAGACATGATAGTTGCCGTAAGAAAAACAGCAAAACGAGAACAATTTATTTATTACCTAAGTCCACCAATCAAAATTCAAAAACACCCATTACGATTTTATATTCGCGCGAATAATAAGGTTATTGTCGATAAATATGAAGATCTACAGTCATTGAAAATTGGCGTACTTCGGGGCGCTTCATATTTCGATAAGTTTGATCTCGACACAGAAATGGTCAAAGTTCCTTTAACCAATCATCAGCAGTTAATTGATATGCTCTTAAAAGGTCGTATTGATACTTTTTTAGAGCGAGAGGAGTCAATAACGCCTTTGGTTGAGCAAAAAGTTTATGCTACAGCCATTAAATTAGCTAAGTTTTCTTATGATAAGGGTGTTGGCTCTTATATTGCCATTTCAAAAAAATCGCCTTTTGTGAAAGAGTTAACAGCATTCTCTCAAGCTATAGAGGCATTACAAAACACGGGAGAAATAAAAAAAATTATAAGTAAAACTCAATATATCCAATAATTACTGTTGAACTTCCATCCCTTAATAGCGTCTATCAGTTATATTTTCACGATTTGTCATTATATTATTTGTGCGAAACGGATCTTACACAGCGTTAACTTTTTCCCTATTAATACATTTATTAATACTTTTTGTGATCGTTGTAACTCAATCAACTACCAAGCCAAAGTTTAAAGAAGATAAAAACAAAGCGGCGATCAAAAGTTTTTTATATCGCGCACCCAAAGTCGAAAAGCCTATTGAAAAAATAGCAGAAGAGCAGCCAATTGAAGATGACGTAAAACCAAAAAAGTCAGAACAGAAAAAACAGGAAATTCCGAAAGAAAAGTTACCTAAAGAAATAAAAAACGTAAATGTAATCGCAAAGCCTGCGCCAACACTAAAAAATGAAAATGGCTTAAGTAAGAAAGTAGAGCCTAGCTTACTGCCAGTTCCAGTTGAGCAATCTACACCACAACCTCAACAGCCCCCTCAATTGCCACGAAAGAAATTAGACAGCTTTACACAGCTACAAAGGTTGCGCAGCAAGCTTAACCAAAGCGCTATAACACCGACAGATAGCCCGTATCAACGTTACCAATCACCATCGGTATTTAATAGCAATGCGAAAACAGTACCACATTCTGTGCCTTTAAAAGATGAAGAAAAAGAACGTGAAAAAAACACTAAAAAGATGGGTGACGGCATAGCAATAACCAAAGGTGACGATGGTACTTGTTCAATTACTCAGGATATGAGCGTTTACGGACTCAGTGAAGGCTCTTCAACACAATATTTTAGCTGTGGTGAGTCGAAGTTTGATAAAAGCTTTCGAGAACATATGAAAAAAGTAAAAACAAAATTGGGCAAGTAACCAGCATATCATCACTCTTTTACATCAACGCCAGCATGGCATGCTGTTCGTTCCGAATATTAAAAATCCCACTAAACAAATATTCGAATAATGAACTTATTTACAAATTGGCAATAGTCATCAAATTTATTGCCGATATAAGCACTATTTATATTTGTAATAAATCAATAGCGTATATTTATGAGCCCCATTGAGCATACGACTAATTGATAAGAGTAAATAGCGAACTAAATAGCTTAAAATCAGTTGTTCTTTTAACTAATTGTCTATGTTTACAACCAATTATTGTTGTTGGGCATGCTTAGTAAACTTGTAACATAAATCACATAACTGAAATAACTATTGGGTATATCCGTGGTGAATAGTGTTTATTTGATGAAATGATTCATAGTAGCTAAAAAATCAGGTAAAATAGGCGCAAAATTTGTCCCAGCTAATGACCATATTATTAGCATTATATAGATAGAGAGTGTATCAAATGAGTCTGTATTTAGAATATATCGCAGAAATTGAAAGTCGTAAAAATGACCTAGGTTTAGCGCCTAAGCCAATTGATAGTGCTGAGTTATTAGCTGAAATCATTGAGCAAATTAAAGATCAATCAAATGAATATCGCGCTGATTCATTAAATTTCTTCATCTACAACACACTTCCGGGTACAACAAGTGCTGCAGGCGTAAAAGCTGCATTTTTAAAACAAATCATCCTTGGCGAAGCAACTGTTGCTGAAATCACAGTTGAGTTTGCTTTTGAACTACTTTCTCACATGAAAGGTGGTCCTTCAATTGAAGTATTGCTAGATCTTGCCTTAGGTGATGACGCTGAGTTAGCTTCTCAAGCTGCAGCAGTTTTAAAAACACAAGTTTTCTTATACGACGCAGATACAAGCCGTCTTGAAGTTGCTTTCAAAGCAGGTAGCGCGGTTGCTAAAGACATTCTTGAAAGCTATGCACAAGCTGAGTTTTTCACTAAGCTTCCTGAAGTAGCTGAAAAAGTTGAAATCGTTACTTACATTGCTGGTGAAGGCGATATATCTACTGATTTATTATCTCCTGGTCATCAAGCTCACTCACGTGCTGACCGTGAATTACACGGCCAATGTATGAGTACTCCAGAAGCTCAAGCCGAAATAAAAGCATTACAAGTAAAATACCCTAACGCAAAAGTAATGTTAATTGCTGAAAAAGGCACTATGGGTGTTGGTTCATCTCGTATGTCTGGTGTTAATAACGTTGCATTATTGGCAGGTAAACAAGCAAGTCCATATGTACCGTTTATTAACATTGCACCGGTAGTTGCTGGTACTAACGGTATTTCTCCAATATTTTTAACTACCGTTGATGTAACTGGCGGTATTGGCCTCGATCTTAAAAACTGGGTTAAGAAAGTAGATGCAAATGGCAACACAGTTGTTGATGAAAACGGTGATTCTGTTTTAGAGGAAGCTTATTCTGTAGCGACTGGTACCGTATTAACTATCGATACCAAAGCGAAAAAATTATTCAACGGTGACAAAGAGCTTGCGGATATATCTTCAGCCTTTACACCACAAAAAGTAGAATTCATGAAAGCGGGTGGTTCTTACGCAGTGACATTTGGTAAGAAATTACAAACGTTCGCAGCTGAAACACTTGGCGTACCAACACCACCTGTATATGCAACTTCAAAAGAAATTTCACATGAAGGTCAAGGTTTAACGGCTGTTGAAAAAATCTTCAATAACAACGCTGTTGGTGTAACATCTTCAACACCATTACACGCAGGCTCAGATGTTCGCGTTAAAGTGAACATTGTTGGCTCTCAAGACACGACAGGTCCTATGACATGTCAAGAACTTGAAGCGATGGCAGCATCTACTATTTCTCCATTAGTTGACGGTGCATACCAATCAGGTTGTCACACAGCATCAGTTTGGGATAGCAAAGCTAAAGCTAACATTCCTAAGCTTATGGCATTCATGAATAAGTTTGGTCTAATCACTGCACGTGACCCGAAAGGCGAATACCATGCAATGACTGACGTTATTCATAAAGTATTGAATGATATTACGGTTGATGATCGCGCAATCATCATTGGTGGTGACTCGCATACTCGCATGTCTAAAGGTGTAGCCTTTGGTGCTGACTCGGGTACCGTAGCAATCGCGCTAGCCACAGGTGAATCGGCTATGCCAATCCCAGAGTCTGTAAAAGTTACTTTTAAAGGTAACATGCAGGGACACATGGATTTCCGTGATGTAGTTCATGCGACTCAAGCGCAAATGCTTAAGCAATTTGGTGGTGAAAATGTATTCCAAGGTCGTATCATTGAAGTGCATATCGGTACGTTATTAGCTGACCAAGCATTTACCTTTACAGATTGGTCTGCAGAAATGAAAGCAAAAGCTTCTATCTGTATTTCTGAAGATGAAACGTTAATTAAATCACTTGAGCTTGCTAAGAGCCGTATCCAAATAATGATCAACAAGGGTATGGAAAACGAAGCGAAAACACTTAACGGTTTAATCGCTTTAGCTGACAAACGTATCGAAGGTATTAAATCAGGTGAAACACCTGCATTAGCACCAGATGACGCAGCTAAATATTACGCAGAAGTTGTGATTGATTTAGATGTTATTGATCAGCCGATGATTGCTGATCCAGATGTAAACAACGAAGATGCTTCTAAACGCTACACTCATGATGTTATTCGCCCTGTTTCATATTACGCTGATAAATCAGTTGATTTAGGTTTTGTTGGCTCTTGTATGGTTCACAAAGGTGATATGCAAATTATCGCTCAAATGTTCCGTAATATGGAATCACAAGGTAACAAAATAGAATTTAAAGCACCACTCGTTGTCGCTCCACCGACTTACAATATTGTTGATGAGCTTAAAGCTGAAGGCGATTGGGATATTTTACAGAAGTATTCAGGTTTTGAATTTGACGATGCGGTACCTAAAAATGCTGCACGTACTAAATACGAAAACATCATGTATCTTGAACGTCCAGGTTGTAACTTATGTATGGGTAATCAAGAAAAAGCTGAACCTGGTGATACGGTTATTGCAACGTCAACGCGCTTATTCCAAGGCCGTGTTGTTGCAGATACTGCAGAAAAGAAAGGTGAATCACTACTTGGTTCAACACCGTTAGTTGTACTTTCAACGATGCTAGGTCGTTTCCCTTCAATCGAAGAATACAAGTCAGCAGTAGAAGGTATCGATTTAACTCGATTTGCTCCGCCTACACATGAAATGACAACTAAGTACACGGCACCAGCAGTAGCAATTACAGTGGTATAAGCTTACTAAGCTAAGCATTCTATTTAACTGATTAATAGAATGCTGAAGAATAAAAATTAGGGTTACTTATTTAGGTTAAGCGAGGTAAAACTGGCAATTAACTGAAATAGTAGCCCTTTTTCATTTTATACGAGCGGCATAGTTATTAATAACTATGCCGCATTAAATAATCAAACGATAATCGTGAGCTAATTAATTAATGAAATAAAATGACTATTACTGGCTAGGGCATTCAATATTAGCTGAAAGTGAAGGCATGATTAGATTCGGCGAAAACTTTCGGTCATCAAACCTTTCAACTCCCCTTAACACCTCAATGGTATAACCATATGAGCCACAAATTTCATAAGATTGTCTCATCATAAAAGTAGCAAGTTCACCAAAGTGAGTATCAGACTTTGCATTCACCTGTAAGTGATATTTATTATCCGACAGTTTAGTTTGCTCAAATTGAATATTGTGATCAAAATCCCATTGTGGAGCACCATTTTCTGTATCAATATTGCTGCATGCTGATAAAGCAAAACATGCTATAGCCAAAGTAAGTGAACGCATGATAAATCCTTTTTATGTTAATAATGCTTATTATAAAACAAAAGCCAGCATAAATGCTGGCTTTAATGTTAAGTAATGTAATGACTGATATTAAACCATCCCATTAGATTTAGTTGCTTTCGAATGTAATATTATCCACCCATACGGCATCGTCACCATAACTTACGCTACCATCCTTTTGATAACGAAATTCGATAATATGCTGACCTGAGGATAATTCAGTTGAAAGTCTCTGCCAATCTGAAGAAACACTATTAACAACCTCAGTACCATCAACTAATAAAGAGAAACGATCACAACAAGACTCTGAGCTGACTTTTACATCAAAGCTCAGCGTTCCCGAAGCGAAAATATTCTGCCAAAAGATTTTGCTTGTTTGGTTGTCTTCAATATCGCCAGAACGAAGTGAATAATTTTCTTCTTCTCCTTCTGTTATATTTTCGATAAACCAGTCTGCATCTGAGTTTTCAGCATGGCTAAAGTCAATAGGGAGCGTTGCCGAATCAAAAGTAATATCTATTTGACCTATTGATTCTGGTTTAGAGTTAATATCGTTTGGATCGGTTTCATAAATATTAATTTCATCACCATCACTGAACAAATCACCATCACTATCAGCATTAAGTGGCTCAGTTGAGTGTTCAAATACCTCAGCTCCATCCGTTAATCCATCATTATCAGAGTCAGGATTTAACGGTTTGGTAAGATAGGTACTTACTTCCTCAAAATCAGTTAAGCCATCCTCGTCGGTATCTTCAGTATCTGGAAATGTCGATAATTCGAATTCTTCAAGATTACTCAATCCATCACTATCAAGATCAGTTAATGCATCACTTTCATCGCTATCATTAAGTCCAAACCTTGCCTCCCACCACATTGGCATACCATCATTGTCATTATCAACAACTGGAACTTGGGCTATAAATGAACCTATAAAGTTTTGTTCTTGTAATTCAATAGAACTAAAATCATTATCAACTATTAGTATCTGCTGATTTCCATTCGTCAGCACTAAGCGACCTTGAGAATACATATTAATGTCGTAAAAATAAGATGATACATTGTAGTCATAGAAATCACTCAACATTAATATCTCTCTTTCAACGCCCTCAATATCGTATTTTTTAATAACGCCATCCCATGATGCAGTATATAAATTACTACTTTCATCAACAGCAACAGCCCTAGCTTCACTAATGGTATAACTGTTGATTAACTCCATCGTTACTGGATCATATTTGTCTACTTGACGACCTGATAGTGCATACAGCATGTTATCTAGGCCAAGCGAAACATCTATATATTCGCCTCCAGAGAAGAATTCTTCTGAATTGCTTTCTAAATTAAAACGAACAATACCTGAAGTACCATCACCTGATGTTGCCATATCAGTGACGAAAACATAGCTGTTAAAATGAGCAACACCACCATACGTATCATTATATTCAATAGCCCAACCTTCAAAACTTTTGTGCTGCCAAGTCGCATGTATTGGGTTATAAATAGACAAGGAAGGAGAATATACACCATTAAAAATAGCAATACGACCGTCATCTAATATAGTTAAATCTCGTGCGCCATAATCCATCACAGGTATTTTAATGGATGAAATAAGCTCTTGATCAAAGTTATATAAATATAGCTGTTGGTTTGAAACTGTGACACTTTGTACTTCTTTCTCAAACAAGCTTAACAACGGGGTAAGTTGCAGGTTATCTAAATATACGCCACAATTTCTTACTTTTAATGAAACAGTATGTCTACCTCTAGGTATAACGACTTTGTTTGTCTGCCAACTATCATTAAACTGTAGATTTTCGATAAGTTCATCATCGATATAAACTGAAATGTAATCACTATATTGACACGCACTTTTCACATCAAAAGCTAAATCATTACCATTGAAAAAACCACTGAACGAAATAGCAGCTTGCCCTGAAGAAAATATACTATAGTCGCCGTCTGAGCTTTCTATATTACTTACCCCCCAACTACTTTCTAGCGTCTCATCAATATCCCAATCAGCAGGTAAAACTCCATCTTCGAATGAAAAGGTTAATGTTTCTATAATTTCAGGAATTGACGTATCGTCATTTGGATCGGTTTGCTCATAATACTCTTCAACATTAGTAATGCCGTCGTTATCAGCATCTAGAAACGCATCTTCATCATTGAGTAGATCAAAGCCTTGTGTAACTTCCCAAGCATCATCCATCCCATCATTATCGCTATCACGACTTAATGGATTAGATAAATGAAGGTTCACCTCATCAGAGTCACTCAAACCATCATGATCAGAATCACTATTCGTAGGATCAGTTGAGTTTTGAAACTCTTCAAGGTTTGTTAGTTCATCGCTGTCGGCATTAAGCAAAGCATCTGAAGCGTCTTGACTATCAAGACCATATAAATCTTCCCACCAATCATCAATACCATCACCATCGCTATCATTACCAAAATCAATAGCGGTTAATAAACCATTATTCCCAGCAATATAAATTGCTCCTTCTACCGAGAAAGATAATTTTCCTGAAACAGGGTAACTCCAGACTTGTTCATGTGTGTCTAAATCGATGGCATATGTATTGATACCATCTTGAACAAATGCAATATTTAAGCTTAAGGCTATATTTCCTTGTAAACTATTATTATTTTGTGGACGCCAATTCCAAAGCTCTTCACCTGAAAACTGATCTAAAACAACGAGTTCACCGGATTTAATCGCATAAACATTACCTAGTGCAACTGAAGGTTCTCCTTCAAATCTATTATAATAATCATCAGTTTCTATACTCCAAATTTTATTTGCAGTCTGTGTATCAAAAGCATATAAATTATAGTTTGAGATAACGAAAGCCGTGTTATTACCTGCAAGAACGGGTGTCTTACAACTAATATCAATATCTACATTTTGCTCAATAACATCCCCTGAAGATTTGTCTGCGACAACAAAGCCATTAGAGAAATAATATAAATGATTATTATCTACTGCTGGTGTCCAGCCATCACATTGTTGTAAATCTTGAAACCACAATTCTTCACCCGTTAATCCATCAAACTTATAACTACCACCATAAGTACCTCCAGCAACATATATATCATTGTCAAAAATTGTAGGGGCTTTATAAGTTGACCATTGATTACCATAACCTGAAGCAAAAATATTTTCACCTGTTGCGGCATCAAGAGCTCGAAGGTATGAGTTATTATCTTCTCGTGTTTGAAAATAAACTTTACCATTATTAAATGCTGGTGCATTAATAAAGCGCAAATCTTCATAGGCTTGTTGCCAATTAATATCGCCACTGGCTGCATTTAGAGCATAAACAAATTTTTCATCGTTATTGTTATGATCCGTAACAAAAACTCGCCCTTGAGTCGCAACCACAGAATTTAAATTTTCCATAGACGCTAAAGTTACTGACCAACGTAAAGATAAGTTTTCAGGGGCAATAATCATAGAAGAAAAACCAGAATGGTCAGCATTACCTTGATAACTATTCCATAATTTAGCTTCAGGAATATCACTACTGTCAGTAGGGTCAGTTTCTAAAAAGAACTCAATGTAATTTGCATAACTGTCTTCATCGAAGTCTAATTCTTTGTCTGTATTTGATAATGGATCGAAGGCATAACTAACTTCCCAACCATCAGGCATTTTATCGCCATCAGTATCTCGATTAAGTGGTTGTGTTAAATGAGTATGTACTTCGTCTCCATCATTTAAACCATCATTATCTGAATCAGAATTATTAGGATCAGTTTGTTGAGTCATCTCATCGATATTGACTAAGCCATCGCTGTCAGCATCTTCATTAGCGTCGTTAACATTGATATCAAGTTGATTATTAACCTCATATAAATCAGATAAACCGTCATCATCAGTATCACTACTTAATGGATTAGACTGATGAACGTTAATTTCTTCGCTATCACTCAAACCGTCATCATCAGAATCACTTAAAAGTGGATCCGTTCCATGCTCATTAACTTCAGCCCCATCGGTTAAACCATCTTCGTCTGAATCACTGTTTAAGGGGGATGTTAAATAGGTATTAACTTCCTCCCCGTCAAGTAAGCCATCGTCATCAGTATCTGCAACAATTGGGTTAGTTTTTACACTAAACTCTTCAAGATTAGTTAAACCATCGTCATCTGAATCTAAAGTAGCATCAGAGGCATTATTGTCATCTAAGTTATATAATGATTCCCACCATAAAGGTAAACCATCATTATCACCATCAACTATCCCGACAGGTGAAACATTTAACGAACCATCCGTTAAAGCCGTGATTAAATTTAGCTCTTCACCATTTGGCGTTAATGCTAATGGAGTGCCTTCTATGTCGAATTCAGCCCGAAAATCAAAGCCATCATATTGCCAAATTTTAAGGGTTGATGATAAATCATTATTTTCGATAGAAACGATTAAATCGGATATAGACATGACATCTATGGCTTGAAGATTAAGCTCTGTGACAATTGTTAAATCTTCAGCATCAAAAATAGAGCCACTACCTAAGATGATATTATTACCATCTTCAGAAACTCGAACTGGGTGCGAAATATTTTGACTGCTATGGTAAGGAGATTCTCCTGATTCGGTAATATGCCCCAATGTTTGATCAATCGTTTCGTAATGTAGATCATTTGGAGATGTTCCGTCTCTTAGAAAATAAACTCTTGAGTTTGTTTCATTCCAAGCATATGTGTTCGAATGTCGATTCCAGTCTTTACTGTCCGTGACTTCACCGTCTTCATCTAGAATATAGTGGGTATTCCATGCCCCATTTGCATTCTCAGCCAATAAGAAATTACCAACTGAAGCTAAACCTCTAACATCGTCACCTATATTGGCAAACAACGTTTCTTTTAATTCATCTAAATCAAAACGAGTTATTGAGCCTGATGAGTAGCCAAGATAAAGTCGATTATGATCTTCAGAATAAGTAAAAGTAAGGGATGTTCCAAAGTCATGATAAATATTAGAAGGCATAACTAGAGGATTAGTAAATTGATTAGTTTCTGATAACCAACGATAAATCCTGTTATTAATCGAGCTTAGAAAGTAAATATTTCCAGCATTATCATAAATTATTTTATCCGGTGTAAAAATAGGTTGCGTCGCTAAAAAATCACAGCCATTTTCATTGCCATGGCTAGCTAACCAGCATGCTGAATCAAGTGGGAATTCATCGATAGTGAGATTATTTAATGATTCTGTAAAACCGTCATTCCAACTATCAGGGAAGCCATCTTGATCAGCATCTAAAGAAATAGAGTTATCTAACGGGAATGCATCCAATGTGTTAATAACGCCATCATTATCATTATCATCACTGGGTAAATAATCGACAAAATGAAGTGAATCATTGTTGTTTATTATTAATAAAGCTCTATTGCTAAATGCTTTAAGTTCTTGAAGATTACCAGAGTAATGTTTAACTTCTATTAAACGTAGATTTGAATCTCTTCTTTTTAATGTGATTTCCTCTTGATTTTCAGACGCTTGCAGTGTCACTAAACTGCCATCGGCTAACCAAAAAGCACGCGAGAAATATTCACCTATTGATGTTAACCAAGTTAAAGTGTCAGCATTATAAATATCGCCTTGGCCTAGCAATACTTTTGTACCATCATTAGAAACAACAATTGGCCCAGTAATGGTGTAATCACCGTGATATGGCGACTCAGCGACATCAGTAAACTGTCCTGAAATACTAATCGTGCGATAATATAAGTCGTTCGGTGAAATGCCCTCACTAAAATGAAAAAGACGATTATTAACTTTATCCCAAGCATTGGTCCTTGAAGAATCATAATAATTGTCACTTTCACCTAACTGCTCTCCACCGAGATTAAAAGTAGAGTAAGTACCTGCATATCCCCCACAATCAAGAACAATCAAAAAACTATCAGCATCAACTAAAGCATTCACACATTGCTCAACTACAGCAAAATCTGTCAACAACGAGTCATCATTTAAATACTTGATTTCGCCATTATTTAAACCTAGGTATAAACGTTGATGACCTTCATGAAAAATCATCGAACTCACATTCTCAACTTGTTGAGTGTTTAGAACATGGTTAGTTGTAATATCAAAAGTAACAAGTGTTCCATTCTCTTGATAAAAATATACTACCTCATCACTAGAAGCAGAAATATAAACAGGAGAACTTTCAGCAAGAACATTTAAATAACACTCTTCCCCGTTACCATCTTCTACAGCAAAACAAGTGGCATTATTTGGATAAAAATCAGCATTGTCACCCACACTGTCACCATCAGAATCTAGCCATTCTGATGCATCATAAGGAAAGGCATCAACATCATCATTATAACCATCTCCATCATCATCAGTATCAATATCATTGGCTATGCCATCTCCGTCAAAATCAGAAGAGGCATGCAAAGATATAACCACATCAATATAAGTTTCAGCTTGTTCAATAATCGTAATTAAATCTTCTGCACTTACAATAAAGTCACCAAAGATAATCTCACTAATATCATCTTCTGATTGATTAGCATCAATAGTTATTCCTCCTGCGGAAATAACTTGTTCTGTAATAATACGTTTAGCGTTTTGAATATAAAATTGCAAATCACTTACAGAAAGGTCTCCTGATTCTACGAGTATTACTTTGTCATTTATTAATGCTAAAAGTTGTTCTGAAAATGGTGAAACAACGGCTCCGACAAGAGTGTCATTCTCTATAAGAGTAATATCTAATGGTGGTAAAGATAAGGTTAAAGGAGTAGTTGTAAAGTCTAACTCGGGACGCGAAATATCTTGGGCTTCAGCTCCGATATAAGCTCTAACAGGAGACTTACTAAGCAGCGCTATTTTTTCTATCGGTAAGACTAAAACATAACTGCCGGTCTCATCTGTTGTTGTTGAAATCTCATTTTCGTCAAGAATTACATTCAAATTTTCATCTATATAGACGATGGCTCCACTGATATAGCCATCAATAACCTTCCCATGAACTTCAATTGCATCTTTAACAACTAATGAGATTTGAACAGAAATTTCATCGGTGCCATCATTAATAATAATGTTTGATTGATAAGCACCAGAATCGTCTAGATTTGGTTTGCCAATAAGACTTAATGTATCTTCATCAAAACTGAGCCAATCGGGATGATTTTCTAATGTTACGGTCAAGTTATCCAAATCAGGATCTGACATAACTAAAGGAATAGAAATCAATTCACTTTCTAGTAGTTCAAATTCAGGTTGCTCAGCCATGGTTGGTAAGCGATTCATATTTATCACTTCAATAGAAAAAATAGGCAAGTTAGCCGTATTCGTTCCATCAGTTGCAGAGATAATGATATTTGAATAAATACCCGCCTGATCGTAGTTTGGAGTACCTACGAGTTGGCCTTTCGATGCATCAAAACTTGCCCATGAAGGTAAATTATCTATACTATAGTCAATTGAATTTCCATTGAAATTTTGACTAGTAACCGTAAATAAGTACTCAACATTTTCATTAACTGTTGAGGTTGGAGCTCCTGATAGCAAGGCTTTCGGGGGTTCTACTACTTTGGTTTCACCGCTATCGCCTCCCCCACCGCCACATGAAGCGACAAATACGATTAAAGAAACGATTGATATTGATCGAAAATACCGTGATATAAACACAGACAAATCCTTTTGTTAAAAAAATGTAATCGTGAAGTTTAAAATAATTAACTTTATTAAACAACAGATAACATAATTTTTAACGAGAAATGTATGTAATAAGTTTAACTGTAATATCAAAATCTCGATTAATAGGCATAAAAAAAGCCAGCTAAATAGCTGGCTTTATAATTTATTTAACAAAGAATTTTATTTCTTTTTCTTTACCGCTTTTGCATTCGGTAAATCAGTAATTGAACCTTCAAAAATTTCAGCCGCTAAGCCGATTGATTCGTTCAAGGTTGGGTGAGCATGAATTGTTAAACCAATATCTTCAGCGTCTGCGCCCATTTCAACAGCTAAACAGATTTCACCAAGCATTTCGCCTGCATTGATACCAACAATAGCACCACCTAGTATACGACCCGTTTCTTTTTCAAAAATCAACTTAGTTTTGCCTTCAGTTCGACCCGAAGCAATAGCACGACCAGAAGCAGCCCATGGGAAGTTAGCAACTTCAATGTTTAAACCTTGCTCTTTCGCTTCAGTCTCTGTTACGCCAGTCCAAGCCATTTCTGGGTCAGTGTATGCAACAGAAGGAATACAACGAGGATCAAATACGTGCTTCTTACCTGAAATCACTTCTGCAGCACAATGCGCTTCATGAACAGCTTTGTGTGCAAGCATAGGTTGACCAACAACGTCACCTATTGCAAAAATATGTGGAACGTTAGTACGCAGTTCGTTAGTTACATTGATAAAACCACGCTCGTCAACATTAACGCCAGCTTTGTCAGCAGCAACTAAATGGCCATTTGGTTTACGACCAACAGCAACTAAAATCTTGTCGTAACGTACAGGCTCTGCTGGTGCTTTTTTACCTTCAAAAGTAACGTATAAACCGTCAACTTTAGCTTCAACTGCAACAACTTTAGTAGACAACATAATGTTGAAATTTTTCTTGTTGTAGTTAGTGTAAATTTTAACAATGTCTTTATCAGCAGCAGGTACTAATTGCTCAGCAAATTCAACCACTGAAACATTAGAGCCTAAAGCTCTGTAAACGGTACCCATTTCTAGACCGATAATACCACCGCCCAATACAAGCATTTCACCAGGAACGTCATGAAGTTCTAGAGCGCCTGTTGAATCAATAACACGTGGGTCATCATTTGGAATGAAAGGTAAATCGATAACAGAAGAACCTGCAGCGATTATAGCATTATCAAAAGTAACTGTAGTTTTCTGGCCGTCGTTGCCTTCAACTTCAATTGTTTTATCTGAAGTGAATTTACCGTAACCATAAACTGTAGTTACTTTACGTGCTTTAGACATGCCGCCTAAACCACCAGTAAGTTGAGATACTACACTGTCTTTCCAGTCGCGAATTTTGTCTAAATTGATTTCTGGCTTACCAAATGTAACACCGTGAGAAGCCATTGCAGCTGCATCATCAATAACTTTAGCAACGTGAAGTAATGCTTTTGATGGAATACAACCAACGTTTAAACAAACGCCACCTAATGTTTTACGGCTTTCTATTAAGACTACATCTAAACCTAAATCTGCTGCGCGAAATGCAGCTGAATAACCACCAGGGCCTGAACCTAATACGACTACTTGAGTTTTAATTTCGTTACTCATGCTTACCTCAAATTTGATTTCTATGATGATAAAACGCAAATACGAGCTTTATCATTTACTTGTTGTTTGTATATTTATAATTCTGTCGGCGATTTTACTCTTTGTGAATAAAAATCGCCAACTTTAAATCGACTGCTTTTATATAAAATTTACAAAATCAATTGACGAATATCAGACATCACACTCGCTAGATGCACAGTAAAGCGTGCTGCGAGTGCGCCGTCAATTACACGATGGTCGTATGACATTGATAATGGCAACATAAGTTTAGGCTCAAAATCCTTACCATTCCATTTTGGTTTCATTTCTGATTTAGAAACGCCCAAAATAGCAACTTCTGGTGCATTAACGATTGGCGTAAATGCCGTGCCGCCGATACCACCCAAGCTTGAAATAGTAAAACAACCGCCTTGCATGTCAGATGCTTTCAATTTACCGTCACGTGCTTTCATACTAATTTCTAAAAGCTCACGAGATAACTGATGTATACCTTTCTGGTCAACATCACGTACTACCGGAACAACTAATCCGTTTGGTGTATCAACAGCAACACCAATGTGAATGTACTTTTTAAGAATTAAGCTTTCACCATCTTCACTCAAGCTTGAGTTAAATGTAGGGAATTCACGTAAAGCATCTGCTGCAGCTTTCAAAATAAACACTAAAGGTGTAATTTTAAAACCAAGCTTTTTCTTTTCACAAATTACGTTCTGTTCTTTACGGAATGCTTCAACATTAGTTATATCAGCTTCATCAAATTGGGTAACATGTGGAATAGTTACCCAATTGCGATGTAAAAATGGACCTGATATTTTCTGAATACGTGTAAGTGCTTTCGTTTCAATTTCACCAAACTTAGAGAAATCGATTGCTTTAGCGCTAACAACTTGTAAACCACCTTCGCCAGCAGAAACTGAGCTGCCTGCATTAGCTTTAGGGCGAGAAAGCTCGTATTTCACATAAGACTGTACGTCTTCTTTTAAAATACGTCCTTTATTACCAGTACCTTTTACTAAGGTTAAATCAACACCAAATTCGCGCGCAATACGGCGAATTGATGGAGAAGTATAAATGCTACCTTTTGAAGCCACTTTACCTGCTTGAGGATGGTGCGGAACAGGTGCAGATTTTGCAGCAGGTGCAGGCTTAGCTTTAGGTGCTTCAGCTACTTTTTCAACTACAGGAGCAGAAACCACTTCAACAGGCGCACCACTTGATGTCTCAAGTTTAATAACAATAGAACCCTGCTTTACTTTTCCGCCAACGCTAACAAATACTTCTTTAACGGTACCTGCATGCGACGATGGAACATCCATGGTTGCTTTGTCTGTTTCAAGCGTGATTAAACCATCTTCAACGTCAATCACATCTCCGACATTTACTAGAACGTCAATGATTTCTACTTCGCCGTCTTCGCCAATGTCTGGCACAGTAATATCAATAATTTCGCTTGTCGCAGAAACTGGAGCAACAGGAGCTTCAACCTCAACAGGTGCTGGAGCTGGAGCTTCTTCAGCAACTGGTTCTGGTGCTTCAGCCGCAACTGGTGCCTCAGCACTTGCAGATGAAGATGTCATTTCAGCAATAACATCTCCTTCTTTGATCTTATCTCCAACGCTGACCATTAATGCAGATAACTTCCCTGCAAATGGTGCTGGAATATCCATTGATGCTTTATCTGTTTCAACAGTAACAATACCTTCGTCTGCTTCAAGGTCATCACCAACTGCAAAACAAATTTCTATAATTTCAACTTCATCGCCACCAACATCAGGGACTAGAATTTTTTGACTATCTGACATAATAATTCTCCGTGCCTGAATTAAGCGTAAAGTGGGTTAAGTTTTTCAGTGTCAATATCAAAGCGTTTAATCGCTTCGGTAACTACTGAACGGTCAACATCGCCACGATTAGCTAACTCAAATAATGAAGCAACAACAACATAAGCTGCATTAACTTCAAAGTGAGTTCGTAAATTAGCGCGACTATCACTACGACCAAAACCATCGGTACCTAAACAACGATATTCAGTGTCAATGTAAGCACGCACTTGCTCTGAATAGTTTTTAATGTAATCAGTTGCGGCAATTGCTGGACCTTTTTCTTTGGTAATAACAGAAGTGATATAGGCTTGTTTTTGTTCACTTTCTGGGTGAAGCATATTCCAACGCGCTACGTCTTGACCGTCACGTGTTAATTCATTAAACGACGTTACTGAATAAACATCACTTGAAACACCGTAGTCAGCACTAAGAATTTGTGCAGCTTCACGTACTTTTTCCAAGATAGTGCCTGAGCCCATTAACTGAACATTAGCTTTCGCTTTTTTCGCAGTGACGGTTTCAAGTTTATAAATCCCTTTAATAATTTCATCAGAAATGTCTTTATTATCAGGTAATGCTGGATGCTTATAGTTTTCGTTCATCAGTGTCATGTAGTAGAAAATGTTTTCGTTATTTTCGTACATGCGACGTAAACCGTCACGAACGATTACCGCTATTTCATAGCCATAGGTTGGATCGTAGGTTACACAGTTAGGGATTAAACCCGCTTGCACATGTGAGTGACCATCTTGATGCTGTAAGCCTTCGCCATTTAATGTTGTACGACCCGCAGTAGCACCTAACAAAAACCCTTTCGCTTGGCTATCGCCAGCAGCCCAAGCTAAATCACCTACACGTTGGAAACCAAACATTGAGTAGTAGATATAAAACGGAATGGTCGTTGCGTTACAAGTAGAGTAAGACGTACCCGCTGCAACCCAAGATGCCATAGCACCTAATTCATTAATACCTTCTTGTAAAACCTGACCTTTTTTATCTTCACGATAATATGCAACTTGATCAGCATCTTGTGGAATATATTTTTGCCCTTCATTAGCGTAAATACCAACTTGGCGGAATAAACCTTCCATACCAAAAGTACGTGCTTCATCTGGAATGATTGGCACGATACGTTTGCCAATTTTCTTATCTTTCAATAATGCATTTAATACACGAACGAATGTCATCGTTGAAGAAACTTCACGATCACCCGAACCTTTTAAAATGGCGTCAAATACTTTAAGTGGTGGAATTTCTATGCTTTCATCTGCTTGTACTCGACGAGCAGGTAAAGAACCACCTAAAGCTTCACGACGAGCTTTCATGTACTTGAACTCTTCGCTATCTTCAGGGAATCGATAGAAAGGTAAATCAGCAATTTCGTCATCGTTAATTGGCATATTAAAGCGATCACGATAATGCTTAATCGATTCTACATCCATTTTCTTCACGTTATGTGCAATGTTTAATGCTTCGCCTGAGGCACCTAAACCAAAACCTTTAACTGTTTTCGCTAAAATTACGGTTGGGCGGCCTTTAGTTTCCATCGCTTTTTTGTAAGCGGCATAAACTTTAACAGGATCATGACCACCACGGTTTAAGCGGTAAATGTCTTCGTCAGACATATTAGCAACCAAAGCTGCTGTTTCAGGGTACTTGTTGAAGAAATTTTCGCGGGTGTATTTACCACCTTTCGCTTTACAGTTTTGGTATTCACCATCAACCGTTTCTTCCATAAGTTGTAAAAGTTTACCTGAAGTATCACGCGCAATAAGTGCATCCCAGTATGAACCCCAAATAACTTTAACCACTTCCCATCCAGCACCGCGGAAGGTACCTTCAAGTTCTTGAATAATTTTGCCATTACCACGAACAGGGCCATCTAAACGCTGTAAGTTACAGTTAATAACAAACGTTAAGTTATCTAAACCTTCACGAGAAGCTAAACCAATAGCACCTAATGATTCTGGCTCATCAGTCTCACCGTCACCTAAGTAACAATAAACACGTTGTGCTGAACAATCTTTAATACCACGATCCGTTAAATATTTAAGGAAACGTGCAGTATAAATAGCTTGTAATGGACCTAGACCCATTGAAACTGTTGGGAACTGCCAAAAGTCTTTCATCAAATGTGGATGAGGGTAAGACGATAAACCTTCACCATCACACTCTTGACGAAAGTTATTCATTTGAGATTCAGTTAAACGACCTTCTAAGAAAGAGCGTGCATATATTCCCGGAGCAATATGTCCTTGTGAGAAAATAAAATCACCGCCATCTTTTTCAGATGCTGCTCTAAAGAAGTGATTAAAACCAACATCATAAAGCATGGCAGAAGAAGCAAAACTTCCGATATGACCACCAAGATCTAAATCTTTTTTCGATGCACGAAGTACCAACACTAAAGCGTTCCAACGAATAGCAGCACGAATACGGGCTTCTATTGTTTGGTCGCCGGGCATATTTGGCTCTTGCCCAGGAGGAATAGTATTTACGTAAGCTGTTTTAGCTTCAAAGGGTAAATGCGTGCCACTACGACGAGCGCGGTCAATAAGTTTTTCTAAAATGAAATGTGCGCGATCTGGACCTTCATTTTCAAGAATAGAATCCATAGATTCTAACCATTCTTGTGTTTCCAATGAATCTAAATCAATCTTCGGGAGCTCAGACATAATTACTTAGTCTCCAATAGTTAGTAAGTATAAAGTTAAATTTCTGTGCTTAAAGATAGTCAATTTTCATATAATTACATGGTTTGATTATCGTTAAACGGTTATTTTCTCATCTTATTTTTTCTATCTAATATTCACTACGTTGCATTCTTCGCATTGATCTTTCCATGCGACTATCTTCTTGTGTCATTTTAAGCAGAACTTCCTCTATAAAAGCGAGGTGGCGATGACTTGCTCCCCAAGCTTTTTGTGGTTGTCCACTAATAATAGCGTCTAGCAAACGTTTTCTAAATTCAGCCATTTGTGCAAATATATCAGGCCGTTTTGCTAACACTGTTAAGTTTTGTTCAATATTATCAATCAACAAACTCGACATACTGCGTGCTAAATGTAAGGTCACTGCATTGTGCGACGCTGCACATATTGCCAAATAAAAATCGAAAACTGCTTTAGCTTCTAAACGAACATTATTTTCTAATTGCGCAATGCCAATTGCGTCATGTTTTTTTTGTATCTCAGCAAAGTCACTTTCAGTTCCTCGCATCGCGGCATAATATGAAGACATACCTTCAATACCATGTCGAAACTCTAGCAGATCAAATTGCGACTCATTACTTTGTGACATTAATTCAAATAGTGGGTCAGACAACCCAGATAAAATTTGGTCACTCACAAATGTTCCGCCACCTTGTCGACGATTCACTAATCCCTTAGCTTCCAACTTTTGAATAGCTTCACGCAATGACGGGCGTGACACATCAAACTGTTTGGCTAATTCTCGTTCTGGCGGTAATTTTTCACCCGCTTGCAAACTACCTTCAAGAATTAAGGCTTCTAATTGTCGTAATATTACATCTGACAACTTTGCTTGCTTTACTGGTTTCTGGATACCTGACAGTGTCATAAATAACAGTTTAGCCTATATTTTATTGACTCACAGCAAGACAAACGTAGAGATACCGACAAAGTTCTCTCTGTAAACTTCCTGCAAAACAATAGGTAAATTGGTCTTACCATTCAAAAAAGTGGTGTAAAAATACCAAAAAGACGCAGTTTTGTAAAGAGAAGATAGATTAGATTGACCTGTTTTCCAAGTACTATTTTAGAGCTCAAGCTTCAAACATTTGTTTGAATCAGCGTTGTAATACTTGTTCAATTAAAGATAAATGTGCGTAAGTTAGGTTAAAATATACTTTGCATATAATAATAAACGTAAAATTTCAGAGAGGATTTTAGGGGTAAAGCTCATCTATTTCTACTTGGAGTTTTTCTAATTCAGTGAGTATCCCAATAAACTTATACCCAAATTTTGTGACCTGGTATTCAACACGAGGTGGTGTTTCATTGAAAATTTCTCTTTCAAGAATACCAAACTCTATATTACGTTTTAAGCAAGAATTTAGTACTTTTGTCGTTAACCCTTCAACACTTCTTACCATTTCGCCCGGACGATTAATATTATTGTTGAGTAAATTATAAACCGTGAGAGACCATTTACAGCCAACAATCGTTTCAACCATACGAGCAGATTTTTCAGGTGCAGATTTTCTTGAAAATTTAATTGTCTTATTATTCATAAAGATGTACCTAAAAGTACCTACTAAACCCTTTTGTGCATACTTGGACTAGTATTTAATAAAGGATAATATAATGCCACCAATAGCTACTGTTATGTAGCATTATTCTATGTATTTCAAACGTTAAGGTAAAAACATGCTCAACATGGATTTCACTGAACAAGTATTCATCAATACACAGCTACAGCCTTGGGTAGCGAGTCCTCATCCCGGAGTTTGGCGTAAACCTTTAGCCCGAGAAGATGCAGAAAGAGGTCATGCAACGAGCATAGTTAAATTTGAAGCTGGCGCTAACTTTAATGAACACGATCACCCTTTAGGTGAAGAGATATTAGTATTATCAGGTACATTCTCTGATCACACTGGCGACTATCACGCAGGTACTTATTTTCGTAATCCTGAAGGATTTAAGCATGCACCTTTTAGTAAAGAGGGTTGCACTTTGTTAGTAAAGCTTCATCAGTTTCAAGTTGGTGATAATGAGCATCTTGTTATTGATACTAAAAATACAGGTTGGTCATCAGGCATGGGGAATTTAAAAGTTATGCCTCTTCACAGTTATAAAGGTGAATCAACGGCTCTAGTAAAGTGGCCTAAAGGTGAACGTTTTCAACCACACCAACATTTTGGTGGAGAAGAAATTTTTGTTATTAGCGGAGAGTTTATAGATGAACACGGCCGTTACCCTACAAAAAGTTGGTTAAGAAGCCCACACATGAGCAGTCATCATCCTTATGTGGAAGAGGAAACTATCATATTAGTTAAGGTTGGACACTTACACGGTTAAACTTTTATGGTTTATTATTGATGGTAATTTGTTTCAATGAATTAAAGCCCATAACATCAAGGGCTTTAATTACAATGAAATAATAACTTACCATTTAATAAGAACTATTAATTAATCGCTCAGGGTGAACTTTATAACACGAAGTCCAAGTTGGTCAGATAAATCATGTAATTCCTCACTCGACTCTGACAATATTTCCGTAAGACTAGATGTATTTCCCGCGACTTCAGTAATCGACATTAAACTTTCGTTAATCTCTTTGACAACCGTTGTTTGCTGCTCAGCGGCAGTTGCTATTTGTCTATTCATCTCGTTAACCGCTTCACTGTAATTTTTGATATCACCTAATGCCAGTTCAACATTTTTAGTGTCAACAACGCTATTTTCGGCTTGTACTTTTCCTAAGTTCATTGCTGAGACAGCGTCAATTGCAAGTGCTTGTAATCTAACAACAACATTTTCAATTTCTTGTGTTGACGCAGCTGAGCGTTGAGCAAGTGTTCTCACTTCATCTGCAACAACAGCAAATCCCCGCCCTTGTTCGCCAGCTCGAGCCGCTTCTATGGCAGCATTAAGTGCAAGTAAATTAGTTTGGTCGGCAATACTACGAATATCGTTTAGCATTCCTTCAATATTATTACTTTCTTTGCTTAATTCTTGAATGATGACACCAGAGGTTTCAATATCTGTTACAAGTTTTTCAAAACTTTTCCGGTTCTCTTTCACTAGTTGATGACCACTCGTTGAAGCTTCTTCAACTGATAATGAAGCCTTTGCTGCTTCAGCTGCATTGAACGCAACCTCTGCTACGGAGTTACTTACTTGTGTCATAGCAGAGACCACTTGTTCACTATCATTTAATTGCTGATTAACGCCTGAAGTCGTTTTTAAACTTGTCTCTTTTATGCTTTCAGATGCCTTGGCTAATGCCAAAGAGGATATTTTAACTTCAGACATTAATGCTTCAAATTCTGACATCATTACATTGTAAGTTTGAGCCATATCGCTTATTTCATCTTGACCAGAAACAATTGCTCTCAAACTTAGATTTTTTGAAGAAGCGGCTATCGTCATTAATGTAGATAAGTCAGTAACACGTCGAGAAATTCCATTAGCAATAATCACCAATGCCAACATAACTAATATAATTAAACAGGTGCCAACAACAATATCGATAAGCTTTTTCTCGTGAATATGCTGTTCTATATTTTCTATTGCAAACTGCTTAAACGATTTCAAAAGCACTTCAACTTGATGAATATTCTCTCTCATTTCACCCGTGATACCTTGGCTACTTGTTAAGCCAAACTTCTTTTCTCCGTCCACTAGGTCTAAAAACTGTTGATGATAATTATTTAAAGCAACATCTGCTTTTTGTCGAAAACCATTATCCCCATCACTTTCCATTAATTTATTACGCATAATTTCTATTCGACTATTAAATTTATCGACATATTTTATATCTCGTCTCAACATGAAGTCTTTTTCATGACGACGTAACATCAACATAGTACGCATTAAACTATGAAGCTCGAAACTTGAACCTGATGACTTTTCACGTTCAACAATTAAGTTTTCAATTTGGTGAACTTCACTTCTTAACGAACCATATAATCCATCTTTCGCATGCAGTCCCACTGTTTCTTGCTGCTTTACAAGCAAAAAAAACTTTTCACGGTAAATATTCAATCCACGGCTCAGGTCTAGGATATATTGGCTTTTAAGATTAACAATCAGTAACTCTTTTTTTACTTGATTAATGGCATTGGCAGTTTTAGTATATGTTTTTTCAAATTTTTTGAAATATTTAAGATCTTTTCTAGCGATGAAATCTTTTTCGTGACGCCTCAACATGAGCATATCAGCTTCAATTTGAACCGTATGCCGAGAAATATTGTTAAACTTAATGAGTGTTTCAGTCGCTAAATAGTTATATATAATCAATATAACAAACCCTGCTCCCGCTAATATTGCCAAAAAACTTAACTTCCACTTTATACTCAAACTATCCATTTTAAATCCCTTTATCAAACTACATATATTGCAAATTTATTACCGTAACATTTCAATATTACGACAGTTTTGTTACCATTTTATTACACCGTAACGTCCAGATTTATATACAATTAATCAAATTTGTAAAAAGTATAGAAGACTTATCAAAAAATAAACAAATAGTAGAATTTCCTTGAGTAGTTATACTTTGAATAACAGGGCTTTAAAATGATAATTACCGGTCGATGAATTAGATAGATAGTTGATATTATTAATTAATTTTCACTGTTGAAAACGTAGAGTAATCGACCAAACCGTTTTAATTAGACCTAAGCTGAGCCAATACCCTCGCAAATAATAAAATGACTTTTTTTATATAAACATGCCTATTATTTCAGTAACACTGTAAAATATTACATAATCCACTAATAATCGCACGACAATGTAAAAGATGAGAATTATCTCTTGAACATGAACAATATAAAAATTATTGCTTCAATAACCTTTGCTCTTTTTGCCTTTGCGGCAAACTCAGTTTTATGCCGCCTAGCGTTGGGTGAAAATAACATTGATCCTAGCTCTTTTACCATCATACGGCTTTTTTCGGGCATCATTATATTGATGGCTGTAATGCAATTAAATGGGAAATCAAACGAAGGGCAATTGAAATCAAAAGGGAGCTGGTTGGCCGCAAGTATGCTTTTTATTTATGCTATAGCTTTTTCATTTGGATATGTGTCATTAGATACGGGAACTGGAGCACTTATTTTATTTGGTGCCGTCCAAATCACCATGATTTTGGCCAGCTTAATTTCAGGGAGCAAACTTCACTTTTCTGAATGGTTAGGGCTGCTTATTGCATTTTCAGGCTTTGTTTATTTAATTATCCCTGACTTAGCAACACCGTCGTTTATAGGCTTTATTCTAATGACTATTTCAGGTGTAGCTTGGGGATTTTATACGCTTATAGGCAGATCATCACAAAACCCGCTAAATGACACTGCTTACAACTTTCTGAGATGTTCCCCTTTTGTGTTAATACTTATATTATTTGGGCTTAACGATGTTCATATAACTTATTTTGGTGCTATTCTCGCATTATTATCTGGGGCTATTGCTTCAGGTTTAGGTTACGTTGTGTGGTATATAGCACTAAAAGAAATCTCTGTCACACAAGCCGCAGTTGTACAACTTATGGTACCAATTCTTGCGGCATCTGGAGGAGTTTTTTTTACCAACGAACTAATTACTTTGCGTTTAATTGAGTCATCAGCATTAGTGCTAGGGGGAATTTTAACAGTAGTTATGGGGAAGTATTACTTTGTTCAATTGACTTCAAAGCAATAATTAACTCTTCAATTTTAAACCTTTGTTATTCGTTCGGATTTTTATTATCCGCTATTTTATTAAGATAACGATCAATGTTACTTTTAGCAGTAGCAGTTAAACCACCTTTTTCATGCTGATCTTTTAACAAGGATTCTACTTTTGAAAACAATTGATCTACATTCATTTCAGGCTTAGATTTATGACTATCTATATCGTTTGAATTTTCAGTGTTCTTATTATTGTTACCAAACAAATTTAGCCACGCATCACTTTGATGACCAAGCCCCATTAATTTATAAAAATAACTTTTGGAAAGGGTTTTTCCTAATAAGATATCAACAAGACCACATATAATTGAGACAGGGCTTAAAAAAAGATCCCGAATGGCATCTATCGCTAATTTAATTTGAAAAATAAGCATATCCCTAATCAATGGCCAACGTGGTAAATCAGGTTCCTGCATCTATATCCTCACTTCAACATCTATAAATAATTCACCTATTAAAGCATTTTTGTCGCAAAGGAGTAAGCCTAAATATCAGCGAACTACTCATGTGCTGTTTATCAATAGTCAAGGTCAACCTAATATTTTTCAGTGAGAAACGAATAAAAAAAGTACGTATGACAATGTAGATAAAAGCAAACTGTCATACCAATAAAAACAAAAATAACTTGAACTTTTATAGAAAAGCATTAAAAAGATCTCATAAAAGACAAAAATCTCACAATTAACAAAAACTAATAAAAAACAAAAAAACAAAACTCAACAACAAAATACCAATAAAAACAATAATATAGACAAACATCCATTACCATACTGGTAATACCAATTTATTATTTTACAACAAGCGGCAAACAACCATTGTAATGCCAATTAAAATAAACCATAAATACCTACGTGAATAAAACATGTTCAACATGTAAAACAGATTAATAAAAACAATTGGTAATACCAATAAAGATAATCAAAAGAAACTCAGGGGAAATGATGAAACTAAATAAAATAAGTTCTGTATTTAACATATCTAAATACACGAACCACAACGTAGCTATTTTTGGAGCGGCATTAACAGCCATCCTTTCAATGCCTTCATATGCAGCAAATGCTGAAACAGAGGCCGTAGTAGATGAAACTGAAATAATAGAGGTTACTGGAATACGTAGCTCTCTAACAAGTGCTTTAGCTGCTAAACGTGACTCAAGCAATCTAGTCGAAATAATTCAAGCTCATGATATTGGTAAACTTCCTGATCAAAACTTAGCGGAAGTGCTTGAAAATGTAACCGGTGTTCAAATTACAAGAACTGCTGGTGTTGGTACTGGCGTACAGATTCGTGGTACGAATGCAAACAGAACTGAAATCAACGGTGTTTCGACTGTTGGCTCTGGCCAAGGCCGAAGTGGTATTAATTTTGAAGATGTTTCGGCATCCATTATTTCTGCAGTAGAAGTTACAAAGTCTCCAGACGCAAAAACCATTGAAGGGTCTGTCGGCGGAACCATTAACTTGAAAACTATTCGCCCACTTCAACTTTCAGAAACGTTAGCAACAATCAGAGTACAGGGCGAATCGAGCAGCCTTTCAAGTGATGATGACATTACACCTAGACTTTCAGGAACTTGGGGAGATAACTGGGAAACTGATGCTGGTGATTTCGGGGTTGTTTTAAGCGGTAGTTTCAGTGAACAAGATGTAACAGCATTCCGCCCTCGAGCAGATAGAGATAACGTTATTACGTCTGACAGTGGTGCTGCAAGTGCACAAGCATTTGATTTTCTCCCAATTCAATTCTTTGTTCAAGATTATGATAATTATGAATATGAAACGAAAAACTTTGCTAGTTCATTTGAATTTTCACCCAATGAAAATACAAAGTTTTATTTTGATGCGGTTCTCAATAAGCAAGAACGTCGACAAGAAAGCTCAAGAATTCAAGCTTCTGGTGTAAGTAGCCTTAATAACATCTCCGTTCCTAGCGCATTTGAAACCGTTGATTTTGGTTCTTTAGATGGTCAAGATCTTGGTAGCATTCAAGCAGCACTTACTGGTGTAATACCTGTAAATCTAGCAGATGACGATGACGATCCAAATCTACGTTTTTCAAGTGATACAAACTCTCGTTTAACAGACAGTAAAGTATTCAGAATTGGAGGCGAATGGAGTACAGACCGTCTTAAAGTAACCGCGGAATTATCATCGGCAAGCTCTGATACTACAACCCCTAGTTTTAACACGACACTTAACTTTATCAACCCTAATGCACCTCTTGATGCAGGCGGCGGTAATGATAATAGCGTGCCTTTTGCGTACGATTTATCAGGTGGTGCGTTAACTTTTGGTATCGCAGAAGGTGCTGAATACGCACCAACAAGTGCTCAATTACTTGACCCTGCAAACGTTGTATTACGTGATGTGAACATAGGTCAAAATAAAGCTGAAAACAGCGAAGATGCTTTCCGCGTTGATTTCACCTACGACCTTTACGATATTATTACATCAGTCGATTTTGGTTATCGTTTTAGTAAAACATCAAGTATGCGTGATCAAATTAGCTCAAGCGTTGGTTTAAGAAGTATGACAGATAGCCCAAGAGGTAGCTTATTTTCAGACCTTCTTGTTGCAGGTCCTACCAACTTTAATGCTGCTGATGGAAGAGAATTATATGTTAAAGATTTCCTTCTTATTGACCCAGAGCTTGTAGCTTCTGACCCAGAAGGTGTATTGAACACATTACAAAATGCTATTGAAGCACATGGTGGCACAAGATCAATCAGCGCACCTACGTCAAGCTCTGCTGGCTTCTTTGATATCGAAGAAGAAACCAATGCATTGTATGCTCAAGCTAACTTTGAGTACGATATATTCCGCGGTAATTTTGGTGTACGTTACTTAAAAACCGACATTACATCGGTTGGTAACTCTATTACTGAAGACAGTGAAGGTAATGATTTGGTATCTGCCATTACATCAACAGGTGATTATGACTTTTTCTTACCACGCATTAATATTGTAGCAGACGTTCATGATGATGTAGTGGTTCGTGCCGGTTGGGGTAAAGACATTCGTCGTCCAGACTTTGATGAAATGTCAACTTCTGTAACCTTCTCTACAAGCCCGAATCCTCCTGTTGCAATTGGTAACCCTGGTTTATTACCTGAAGAAGTCACTTCATTTGATTTATCTGCTGAATGGTATTTTGCAGAAGCAAGTGTCTTTAGTGTAGGTCTATTCCATAAGAAACGTTCAGATTTAAATGTTCAACAAGAAGAAAGTCCTTTTGAAGATTCTGTCACGGGATTTCGTGATACAACGGCTCCATGTGAAGCAGGTGGTATTTACAACCCTATTGCTGATGTAAACGTATTCGGAGAAGATGGTGGCGTTGGTGTATGTGTTCCTACAACAACTAACATCAATGACTCTGGCGAAACGACACAAAAAGGGATTGAAGTTGCTGTTCAATATGATCTTTCAAGCTTTGAAAAAGATTTAGGTTGGGCATCTGGCTTTGGTTTTATTGCTAACTATACTAAACAAGAATTTTCTGGTGGTGAAGCAGTAAATAGCGCAACAAGTCGTGCTTCAGCGGTATTTGCAGCAACAACAGGTATCGATGATATAGACGTAACGAGAGTTCAGGGCTTAACTGATTTATCAGAAAATGCATACAACTTTACTTTGTACTACGAAAAGTATGGTCTTTCTGCTCGTATGCGTTATACATGGCGCGAAGCTTACCGTTCAACAGACTTTGGTATTACTTCTAGCTTCCCTTGGGGCTTTCCAGTAGTTCAAGAAGATAGAGGGCAACTTAACGCCAGCGTATCTTATGATGTGAATGATAAACTAAACATCGGATTTGAAGCTGTAAACCTCACTGAGTCAGATGTAGAACAATCTTGTGTTAATGGTGGCTCTTTATTATGTTACCAAGGCTTAACAGACCGCCGTGTTACATTAGGTGCTAGTTACAAGTTTTAAGATGTAAACTTAAAAAACAATTTAAGACCAAAAGGCCTATTCATTAATAGGCCTTTTTTATTAAGAAAATTTTAAAACAGTTTCAAAGTTCTATCACTAATGCGTTTTAATGCATTCGAAAAGTAAATTATTTAATTCATTCTCACAGTGGTCTTCGTGATAATTAATACCACATTCAGAATCATCACTAAGATGCCGAATAAACCCATGAATTTTAACGGGCAACCCTGATTGTGGCATCACTATATTAATAAGGATTTTACTGGTAGGAATATCGTCTGGCATAGCCGAGTTTAATTTTATTTTAATGCCCTTGTGGCTCATGTCTAAGACAACACCTTCGAGAGAAATTAATGCATCAGGCGGAGGAGGTGAAATAGTAATAACAAAGCTCCATGTATTTCAATTTTGATTCAATACTCAACCCCGTGCTTTTAAATCTAGCTTACTTTCTGTGAATTAGATAAGTCAGAGAAGGATAATTCCAAGAGCTCTTAGGTTTTAGGGGAACACTCTTGCCAAGAAGGTTGATCTAACTTTATGCTATTGAAGGTGGAAGAGTAGAGTACATGTTTTTTAATAAAGTGTAATGCCTCAAACTAGTAATGAAATCCTTGAGCTAGGTAGCTCCACTTTATAGCTTAATTTACTGTCAAGTGAAGCCTGTTTTTAGGAATAAGTTAGTAATTTTCGTACCCTAACGACCTCTATTTTATACCTACTCATTACACCAATTTTCCCAATATGTAAGCTGTTTTATTAACTATCATCGAATTTAATTATCTATAATGACCATTTATCTCATATTTTTTGAATGACGTTCACTCTGTAATATTTAACGACAAGGAAAGTCAGCAATAAGGGTTTCAAATAGCACATGTTTTAACTTCTTAGTCTCTAGTTGACTAATATCCATAGATTTAGCAACTGTTGACGCAATTGTTCTTCTATCATATTCAAGTGGAATACAAAATTGATGAGCCTCTTCGTTTTTAATCATTGACGATGTTGTTAATATCCGTGTTTTATAAGCCCGTTTTAAAAAATCACTTTTTGGTGCTGATTTCCGCTCAATCATAGCTTTGGGTTTTACTACACCGTCTTCTGTAAGTAGAGATGAGTCAATAAAGCCGTCGATATATAACTTACATGCATTGATTTCGCTTTTATCTACACCTTGTTGGTAAGCTTGACATGAACCAATAATGTCGGATTTAAAGTCAGCTAGTACAGCCAGAGGTGTAAGCAATAGCCCGATAGATGTAGTACTAATTATTAGACGTTTTACAATATTCATTTTTTCTTCCTTATTAATTGTTACTTATTAAGTGTTACTTACTATTATTTTCTTTGAAGATTTATTTATTAGCCAAGCACCAGCAAATGCTGACATTAATGACCCAACCAACACTTAGTGCCCAATTAAGTCTATTAGAAGAACAATTAGGATATAACTTGTTTGATCGTCAAGGTAAGCGCTTAGTACTTAACGATATGGGACATATCACGTTAAGCTATGCACAAGAAATATTTAGTTTAGGTGATGAGCTTATCCATTATTTAAACAACCATTCAACTGATTTTTCTTTTCGCTTTCAATTGGAGTTACCGATGTTATTGCTAAGGTGTTTTCGTTTAATTTATTAAAAACAGTTCACGATATGGACGACTCAATAAAAGTTGTCTGTAAAGAAACCAGCTTAGAAGTGTTGTTAGGTGAATTGGCGGTAAATAAATTAGATGCTGTGTTAAGTGACACCTCATTACCGACAGGCTCTCCATTAAAAGCTTACAGCCACCTTATTGGCAAATGTGGCATTAGTTTTTTTGCTCATAAAAACCTAGCGAAAACATTAGTAGATAATTTCCCCCAGTCCCTCAACAGCAATCCTTTTTTCACCACTGGAGAGGTTCTAATCAGCATTTAAGTGTACTTTCTTGGTTTAACGAACTGAATATAGCCCCCAAAATAATTGGAGAATTTGACGATTCAGTATTAACCAAATATTTTGGTCAGGCAGGCTATGGTGTATTTTGTGCCCCAACTATTATTGAAAAGCATGTTACCGAGCAATTTGATGTTGAAATTATTTGTAAAACAACTGAGATCACTGAACATTATTACTTAATATCTCCTGAGCGAAAGGTTAAACACCCCGCTGTTCAGCATTTATTAACTGAAGGAAAAAAGTTATTTATCCAGCCTATAGTCTAATTTTTTGAGTAGGCAATCTAACATTCCCCTACTCTGCGACTTGGCTGTATGGAAGATCGTTCTTTAACATTTCTTTTTGTAATAATGCACGACCATTGGTTTCAATATGATTGAGAAATTTGCTAGCTATCAAGGTTTGTCTTTTTGATTTAGACCAAACAAAAAACCAATGTGCATTTATTGGCAATTCTTTTATTGGTAGACGTACAAGTCCACTTTGCCCACCATACATTAAGGTATGTGCTGACAATATTGATATGCCTAATTTTGACATGACCAAATGTTTAATTGCCTCATTACTTTCAATAGTCATTTTCACATTTAGCGAAGCCTTGTATTGCTTTAGAAATTCTTCAATGGCATATCGAGTACCAGAACCCTTTTCTCTCATGATAAAAGGCTCTTTACATAAATCTTTTAACGTTAAGTTTTTCTTTTTTGCAATGGGATGGTCTTCATGTGCTATGGCCACTAATGGATTTCTTAAAAATTCGATTGATTCAGTTTCAATATCTGATGGCGGATGGCTAAATACGTAAAAGTCATCTACCCCTTGCTTTAGCCGTTCAATCGTTTGCTCTCTATTGCCGATATTAAGTTGTATATCTATATCGGGATATTCTTCTAAAAATGGGCCTAATAAATGAGGAATAAAATATTTTGATGTTGTTACAACCGCCAGTCTTAACGTACCAGACTTAAATCCCTTAATGTTACCTATTGCCATATCAAGTCGAGCAAAACTATCGAGTACCTCTACCGCGGTTTTAACTAATTCAAGTCCAATATCAGTAAATAATATTTGCCTATTGGTATAATTATAGAGTGGTGTTCCCATCGCTTGTGCAAGCTTTTTCATTTGTATAGATACGGTAGGTTGAGTAAGAAAAAGTGCTTTAGCGGCTTCTTTAATACTACCTTTATCGTGAACTGCCAACAATATTTCAAGCTGTCTTATGGTGCCAACATGGGCATGAAGCCTTGATTTCATATACTTACCGAATCAAATAGATGTTTATCTATGAATGATATAGGTAATATCAATTATTATCTATTTCTCTTTTTTGTCATAATGGCTCAATCAATTTATTTAATATACTGATTGAGTCATTACTTAGCCATTACTCACACAATACATATTTAGCGTTATTAAAGTTATCAGTACATCAAATGAATAACTTTAATCAAAACATAAAGTAAAAAATTAACCACTGTTACCATTTTATAGAAAGGAATTGAGTTTTGTTTGGAGATCGTTTTAAAGAAACTAACCTAAAGGGAGATCTGTTTGGTGGCGTGACCACTGCGATCATTTCTTTACCCTTAGCCCTTGCCTTTGGTGTTGCATCGGGAGCAGGTGCTGAAGCAGGGCTTTGGGGTGCTATAATGGTAGGTTTCTTTGCTGCCTTGTTCGGGGGTTCATCAAGTCTTATTTCAGAACCTACCGGCCCAATGACGGTTATCATGACTGCCGTATTAACAACAATGATGGCGAAATATCCTGAAACTGGTTTAGCCATTTCATTTACAATTGTCATGATGGCGGGTGCTTTTCAAGTTTTGCTGGGAACCCTCAAACTTGGAAAATACATTACATTAATGCCTTATAGTGTGGTTTCTGGCTTTATGTCTGGCATAGGCGTTATATTAATCATATTGCAGTTGTCTCCATTATTGGGCCAAGCGAGTCCATCGGGTGGAGTAACGGGCACCTTATCAGCACTGCCTAATATTTTATCAAACATTAAATTCAGTGAACTTTTTTTAGGTCTACTCACTTTAGGTATTTTGTTCTTCTACCCTAAACAATACCGGAAATATATTCCTGCTCAACTCATCGCTTTAGTTGTCGTTACAATTCTCTCGATGATTTTTTTCAACAGCGAAGATATTCGCCGAATTGGTGAAATACCCGCTGGTCTACCTTCATTAGTTATACCGCATTTTAATGCCGAAATTTTTACAACGATGGTTATTGATGCTTTAGTACTAGGCACATTAGGTTGTATTGATACCTTACTTACTGCAGTTATTGGTGATTCATTAACACGTAAAGAGCACGACCCCGATAAGGAACTGCGTGGCCAAGGTATTGCGAATATAATTTCAGGCTTGTTTGGTGCTTTGCCTGGTGCAGGTGCGACCATGGGCACAGTAACCAACATCCAAGTTGGAGCCAGATCCCCCATCTCGGGAATGATACGAGCTTTGGTACTTGCTCTCGTTGTATTAGTAGCAGGAAGCCTAACAGAGCCTATACCAATGGCAGTATTAGCGGGCATTGCTGTATTTGTTGGCTTTAATATTCTCGATTGGAGTTTTATTCAACGCGCTCACAAAGTAAGTATTCAGGGCATGGCGATTATGTATGGTGTTATGCTACTTACTGTTTTTGTTGACTTAATCGTCGCTGTTGGACTTGGCGTATTTATTTCTAATCTTATCGTTATTGAACGGTTGAGCCGAGAACAAGCACGTAAAGTAAAAGCAATCAGCGATGCTGATGGTGACGATGTGCCACTTACACCCAGAGAGCGAAGTTTGCTTGATAAGGCGCAAGGAAAGGTATTATTTTTCTATCTGTCTGGCCCCATGATCTTTAGTGTATCGAAAGCTATCTCACGTCAACATACCCGTGTTGCTGATTACGATGTCATGATCCTTGATTTATCTGATGTACCCATGATTGACGAAACGGTTGGGCTTGCTCTTGAAAACGCGGTAAAAGATGCGTTTGATGCAAAATGTGAAGTGTTATTATTGTGCCCAAATAAGCAAACACATCAGCAGCTAGATAAATGTAATGTTTTAGACTTAGTACCAAAAGACAATACCTATTTATTACGTTACGACGCTTTGCAAGCCGCTATTGCACATATGGAGAGCCGTGATAATAAAGAATAAATATCATCAATTATATAATAAATAAGATATGGTTAACGAGTAATACGAATAGACACTGAATAGCATACATTTTTACCACTTAACTAAACTATAAACCAACAATCTACGTATTTAATAATAAATTATAGGCTACCAACATGTACATGATAATTAAACACGCCCACATTGCGATAATTGTGCTTACGTTCATTTTTTTCATCATTAACTTTGTGCTAATGATGAAAGGCTCTGACAAGGTCAATAACAAACTGATGAAAATAGGGCCTCATATTTTATATACACTATTTGTCTGTTCCTTTATTTACTTGGTTAGTGTTAACCCACTTAACTTATATCCCTTCCTTAATGGTTGGGCATCATCTAAATTAGCGGGTTTCGTCATTTATGTACTTTCTATTACTTTTGCCCTTAAATGGGCAAAATCAACATTATGGCGCATAGCTGGTTTAGTTAGTGCTGTATTTTGGCTAATAATGAGTGCGCGATTAGGCTTTGCCGATCACCTTAAATTAAAAAGCGTGAGCGAAGATACGAATGCTTACATTGAATTTGGAAAAACTATGATTGCATCAATTTGCTAGGTTTTTTCATATTAGTATCAATAGTGAAGGTTAAGTAGCATTTAACAAGTCATATTGCTTTTTATAAATATGATTTATTAAAATAAAAAATCTAAGGACAACCCTATTTATCAGCAACTTAAGATAAATACTAGATACATTATTAACACTAAGCATTTATATATATTTCAATATAGGAAATACAATGAAACACGAAGAGTTACCTGAATCAGGAAAGACAATGAAGCACGAAGAATTACCTGAAAATCATTCAGATCCGATGCTAAGGGTGTTACATATAACTATAAGATTTGCGATAAGAATACTCGCTTTATTAATGGTATTAGTGATTTATTGGAGTATTGCAGATGTTGTGTATGTACTATATATGAAACTATCTACACCCCCTTATTTCCTGCTAGATGTTGAAGATATTTTGCAGACTTTTGGCGCATTTATGGTGGTACTAATAGCGGTTGAAATATTTATTAACATTCGATTATACCTTGGATCAAATATTATCCCCGTAGAATTAGTTGTTGCTACTGCACTGATGGCTGTAGCACGTAAAATTATCGTATTAGATCTCAAATTAGTTTCTGCAGAACAAATTGGAGCACTCGCATTGGTAACAATTTCTTTAGGAGTTACGTACTTCTTACTTAAGAAAAACAGAAACTTAACCATTGAAAATAAAGATTGAATGTAGCTCATGCTATAGAAATGTTTTTGGACAAATGTGCATACTTCTGTCTCACTTCATGTCCAATTATGAGATAGAAACTCAATCGATAATAATGATTACGTAATGATTTCAGGACTGTACAGTACAAACAAAAAAGCCTCTACAGTGATGTAGAGGCTTTTTCTTGAATTAAGTGAGTTGACCAAATAAGTCAGCTCATACAGAGTAAATAATAATCTGTTTTTAGAAGGTATTTATATTCTTGTGTTATAAGTTCATTCAGTTAATCCAACTTGGCATGAGATACTAAACGGAAGCTATCAAAAATGGCTTTAGATCCAGTAACAGGCGCTCCTTGGTAACCCAATTGAAATTTATCGACTCGAATTTCATCACCATCTCCTGAAATGGTTTGTAATTGAGCAAATATTGTCATTTCGGTGTTATCACCGGAATTAAAAGTGACCGTGTCTTTATAAAAGCTATCATCACCTTGATCAGTACCAGCAGCTTTTAATGTTGCATAATGAGAGTCTTTTGAACCTAAAATAACCGCAGTAGGTGTCGCACTTGCTAATGCTGCAGTGTCATTACCTGCAAATGCGCCAAATAATACCGTAGTATCACCATCTTTCTTAAACAAGTTATACATAGACAATGTATATTCAGTGTTTGGTTCAACAACCACTGATTGAGCAGCATACGGGTCATATGGGTTACCGCCAGCTGCTCCATCGTAGGTTAATTTAATTGAGCCATCTGCGCCACCTGCAGAATTACTTGAGTCCTGGACTTTACCAATACCATCGCCTTCAAATTGGTCCCAAGGGTCAATTTCCCCGTCATCAAAATCAGCATTAAGTAACGGTGCTAGATTGTTTACAAGAGGATTAAGACTCGCCTTGATAGTAACTGATGTTTCATCTGCAGAATTAAAGCTTACTGACGTAAAAGTAAACTCGTCTTTAGATTGAGCTCCCTCGTAAACAATACCTCCAACGTTAACAGATAATAAACCATGCCCTTTAACGAACGATGAAAGGGTGTAGTTAGTATTAGGCTCAACCGCTATAACTTGCTCAATAAAATCAGCAAGGTCATCTACTCTAAGGCTGTACCCTCGTGAAAAAACGTCATCAGAAGCTAAGGATATTTCAGCACCATTGTTGGTCCACCCCGTAAAATCACCTGAATCAAAATCGTGATTTGAAATAGAAACTTTACCAATATGAGCTTCACTCATTGGAGGGGTATAACTTAACGGACCAACTAAGGCAGATGTAAGGGGTCCTCGACTCACTGCGCTATCTGAAATTTCGTCTGCGCCTATTAACGTATTTTCACTACGAGTTTGTCCATCCATATCAAGTTCAGGAAATTCAAAATCACCAATATCAATCGCATTATCGGCAATTAGAGTAGGAGAAGTATCACTTGGACGAGATAATCCTTGGCTATCTTTTTCAAGTGCTGGGTCAAGAAAACTCATGCCTGATAGAGAAGATAGATCTTCAGAGTCTGAAAATGACTGTCCATACACGATGTTTCCAGAAAATATAGAGTTTTCAGGGAAGTCATCAACGTTTTTCATTACCGGACCAATAGCATTGTTAATAATATTATTAACAAAATACACCCCATCGGCAGGAGTATTCTCTTTGCCACCAAATACATTAAGACTATTAACACTGTCTACAATTGTATTGTTGGCAATCAGTACGTTTTCAACATTCTGATAGCCACTCACGGTTTCGCCTTCTCCAGAGCTTAATACGATACCACCATTCCAATTCGAATCTTTGTAGCGCGCACCTTCTATGTAGTTATTAACGATTTTATGGTTACCATCTACAATTCTAATACCACCCGAAAATGGGTAATCATCTCCAAAAATGAAATTGTTCTCTATCGTCGCATATTCACCATGACGGTTTACAATAGAACCGTAACTATTGCGAATGGTATTGTGTCTAATCGTATTGTGACCTGATTTATTTGAAATAACTTCTGCTTCACCTTGAATACCTTCAAAGTAATTGTGCTCGACGACTGAATAAGAATCCCCTTGATGAGAATCACTTGTACCGATACGAATGCCTTCAAACTCATTATCACTGCTATCGGGATACGCTTTTCCCTCAAAAGGAGGACGGTCACCGAAATAGTTATGATCGATTTGTGCATAATCTACCTCAAAAGTATCGTCAACTTCTTGCCCTTCGGCTTTATAACGATCAATGGCTAAGAGTGCCCCTCGTGTGGTTTTACCTGAGAACCAGTTATGGTCAATCCGATTATAACTGCCATAAATGTATACCCATTTACTTGTATCTTCTAGACCTTCATCCATATCAATCAATGAGTTTTCGGTAATACGACAATGGTTACATGGTGTACTGCTATTAGCACGGGTTTGGATAATCGAATTATCAAGTGAGCCATCTTTAAATATAAAGCCCTGTAGCACTACATATTCACCCGTCATAGCAACAGATACTTCACCAGATATAATAACTTCACCAGGAACTGCAGCTGCAATTGTAATAGGTAAAGATTCAGTGCCTGACCCGCCATAACTGAGTTCAAGACCAGAATAAGTTCCGGGGGCTAAACAAAGTGTTTCACCTGCAACCATTGAATAACTCGCCGCATCTTCTAACGCAGACGTACTCGATACTGTAGTTGTACAATTAATTTCTGGAACAGAATCATTTGAACCAATATTGCCTTTTGTTAAAGTAGGTTCGCTAAATGTTGCCGCAAGAATCGTTATGTTTATAGGGTGGATTGAACCGTCCCCTGCGATTGCATTAAATGTTTCAACAACGGCGTCAACCAACATAGTATCAGTTAAGCTGTATGACCAATTGCCTTCTTCCGCTATAGAAAAATTTCCATGTAAGCCTGAAGTACCGGTTTGAACAGAAAATTTATCTTCGTCTGCATCACCACCAGTGATCGTTAACTCACCGGTAACTACATCAGGGTCATCTAATTCTAACGTTCCTGCAGATATACCTGAGACTGTTGGAGTATCGTCAGCGCCATTAATCGTTATTGTGATAGATGAATTGGTGCCATCGATAGAGGAGATGGAATATGATTCGGTTAAAAAGTCATCTTGGGATAGCAACTGAATGGCGGATAATTGATGATCAAGATGATGCGTCCATTGACCTTCGGCATCAAGTGTTAATGAGCCATACTCACCTTGTGTTCCTGTTTGAGCAATAAAAGCAGCCTCCCCTGCATCAGGATCTATAACTGTTAATAAACCACTGGCAAGAGATTCATTGTCTTCAGTAATATTGCCGCTTTGAACCCCCGAAATTACAGCAGCAGTATTTTGAGGGATATTATTTGTTTCACTGTTACCGCTATCGCCGCCACAGCCACTTAATACTGTAGCAACAATGACACTAACTGCTGATATTTTCAATTTTTTTAGCTGGCTATCATTTATTATTCGTTGGTTCTTATTCATTATTATACCTGCTTGATAAAGCCAAAGAATATTGGTTAACCAATTCCTGTTCTCACAACAACCAATAACTTACCACAAATACATAAAACATCAAGAGAATACACAACCTAGTATTACCAATAATTAAAATTGGAGTACCAAAGTAAGCCTATATTACATACAGGACAAAATCACAGGTACAACTTGTTTTTAAAGTGAATTTTTAAAGCTCACACTAATAAAATCAAGCTAGCACCAGAAAGTAAATATATTCCACCTTCTTTTTATGGAAGTATTTATAGTATGTTTGGTAAGGCAATCTATGACATTTCAATTTTTAAAAAATGAAAGTAACCTAAAAGTATTTCCAATAGAAATTTGTAAATTTAAACTTGAGTTTTCTGATGGATATGAAAGAGAAATATTAATGAAGAAATTCTAAAGTGGATTTTTTAGTACAGCAATCAGTACAGCATCACTAACCGTATACCATTTTTTGGAATTAAAAGTTGATATGAAAGGATTTTAGAAAACTGCTTGCTTCCATTAACGAAAACAAGAAGTTACTAAAACTTGTGAGCTGACACTATAAGTCAACTCTCGGAATCAACCTAACACATTGTTTTAAAACAATTAAATCACCGACCAAAAACTGGTGTCAGCCAAATGCTTTACAAGGTAATTACTTAAAAAGTCCAACCTATAACAAACGAGATATCTTCTACTTTGTGCTTATATGAACTGATAACATCATCATGATATTTTTGCTTCATCGCCACATTAAAAATTGAGTATTCAAGACCAGCATAAAAGTTTTCTGTGAATTTATATTCTGCACCTAGAGAATAATAAATGTCATTTCCACTTTCACCTCCACCATTACTTGGGCCAAGTAATGTGATTGCTTGCGGCGTAAACTCTTCATATTCCCAATGAGCAAGTCCTGCTCTAGCATTTAAAGATAATTTATCGAGTACATAAAATTCACTTTTAATACCTAATCTAATCGAGTCAATATTTATAGGTGTTATTACCTGATATATAACATCATGCTCAGGGCCTAAAAATCCCCCTATGCTGTCTGGCATGCCATAGATGGGCATTGGAAATGATAAAGTAAATTCATTAACAGCACTGCCATGATCATGCTCAGAAAGTTCCAGAGAAAACTTATCCATGAACTTAACACCCAGCCTGAAGCCAAAAGATGTATCCTTTATAGCCGATGAATAATTCGTTTCTACATCGGCACTACTTAAGTAACTACTCATATCATGTTTCGATTGACCCATTAACACTTCTGATATGAAAGTGGTTTCTGCGTAACTACATAATGGCGATAAACACAAAGCTATCCCAACAATTAAATTTTTCATTTTTTCTCTGTTTTATTATTTTTGTTAAGTATTTCGACCAATAAAGGTTTTCAGTATTAAAGCCGTTGAAAAAGTATGTGACTAATGACTTCAAGTTAAAAGTGAGATATTAACAGTAAACAAAGTGTTACCAAAGAGTTAACTGTGTTAATTTTCCTTATCTCTAGATTATCTAAAAATATAATAGTAATGGGACATGAACGATGGGACGTAATTAATGTTCTATCAGCAAGTAAAAAGTAATGTTCGTTTATAAGCAACTGACTTAACGGTAAATTTAATTAAAAGGTTTGGGCTATCTATCAACTATAGATAATTGGTAATTATCAACTCCTAACAGCAAATTGTCATTAATTGTTAAGCTTAAACTTTACATACAAAAAAGCCCCTACATTACTGTAGAGGCTTTTTCTTGAATTAAGTGAGTTGACCACATAAGTCAGCTCTACTCATCACTTTAACACTATGATTTAATTGTATTAAACAACTTAGCGCATTTATACAAACAACAGATTTTCACTTCGATTTCACCTCCTGAACGAGATAGTACTAACCGTCACTTTTACCTCATTGCTGACCCTTATTATTAATGAAAAATCGACCTCGAAATAGTCAGCAAAGATACGATCAATGTCATTAACTTAAGGTTAATTTATGTATTTACAATAAGTTAGCTAATTGCTAACCTGTCTATGAATTAAAAACATAGAGAAATCACCAATGAGCTGTTCAGTATTTAATTCAAATAGTACAAAA
>CAJWBY010000016.1 GCA_913020705.1 uncultured Colwellia sp. | reverse complement strand
TATGCTCGAGAGATGATTCATTTGGAGGAAATGCATTTAGATGAGGTGAACAAGATGCTGCGTACTCCAGGAGATCTAGCACCGTACCAGGCCTAGTTACTCTGACCTTAGGTATAAAATTGGCCCGTAGAATTTACATATGGCAACACTTTAGACTTATCCGCAATATTAAAATTAGACACTTAAAAGGAGATATTACTCATGGAATTTGCTAGAAAAAATGTAATAACAACGTCTGTTAGAGGAACTTATAGTAGCGTTGGGCTTTTATTAAAAGCGACACTGCTGTCCACCTTAGTTGCGATTTCAGGAATGGCTTTTGCAGAGCGAGATACCTCTAGGGACCAATATCGTCATCCGATGGAGACACTGGCATTTTTCGGAATTACCCCACAGATGAATGTTTTAGAGATATCACCAGGGGGTGGTTGGTATACCGAGATACTCGCCGACTATGTTACCGGTAATTTACTCGCTGGACATTATGATCCGCAATCAGATCGTGCTTATTATCGAAACTCTCAGGGCAAGTTTGTAGCTAAAATTGAAGCTTCACCGGAGCTGTATGGCAACGTAAAGATGCATATATTTGATGCCGCTGCTAAAAAATTGGATGCTGAGGATTCATCAGTCGATGCGGTAGTAACCTTCAGAAATGTTCATAATTGGATGGGCTCAAACACTGAGGCGTCTTCATTTGAGCTGTTCTTTGATGCATTAAAACCTGGCGGTATTTATGGTGTTGTTGATCATACTCGTAGACATATGCAAAAGAAGAATGATGAAAATGGTCGTCGTTTTGATCCTGTGTTAGCAATCAAAGAAATTCAACAAGCCGGTTTTGTTTTAGTCGACTATTCAAATATACATTACAAAGCAGACGATGAATTACGTTTTGAAGTCGGTCGTAAAACCGTACAAGGAAACTCAGATCGCTTTACTTTATTATTTAAAAAACCAGAGTAAAAATTTTTTCAGTTGATCTCAGGTCTATTGATGGGGAATGAAAATTTCCCATCAACATATTAAATATGAATCAAGCTTTGTTATATAAAGGGGAGTAAATGGAACATTGCAAGCAACACTGGATGCTTAATACGCCAATTTTTAGGCTTATATTGTCATGTTCTTTACCTATTCTACCTGCTGTTTTTTTATTAAGTGCTTATGACTTATTTGAAACAGGGCTTATTGCAAGGCTTTGTTCAACTCACCTTGCTGCATTAAGCTTTAGTGCGCCCATTACTACCGCGATGACAGGCGTAGCCATTGCATTATCTATTGCGACAAATAGTTGGATTTGTCGAATTAAATCAAATGTTAACCCTAATAGTTGTATCACTGATAAAAATGAATTAAAAAGTAACGTTGTAAGAGCACTTGTTTTAGCGGCAACGTTAACTGCTATACTTGCGATGTTATTGTATTTCATCTCACCCACATTTTACGAATTACTCGGTACGCAATCTTCGTCTGAACCTGCTATAGAACTTGGTATGACATCTTTGGTCACAACCTATACCGAAATTAGATTAATTGGCTGGATCCCGTTAATACTGGTGTGGCAAATTAATGGCATATTACGTAGCTTTGGCCACATAAAACAAGCAAGCATACTGCTTGTCACTTGGATGATAACTAAATCAGTTTTAAGTTATAGCTTAATTGGCGATGGAAAGTGTTCTCAACTTTTAGAGACGGGTATTATTGGAGCGGGTTATGCTCACTTAATTTCCGATACCTTATTTTCACTTATTTCCTTAGGAATTATTATTAGAGCTCTGGGCATCGAAAAGCATCAAATTGTAAAAATGCAGTGGATAGGCACATTAAAACAAATGTCACTTACCGGTTTAAATGCCAGTATACAGCAATTATACCTGCCAATTACAATCGGTATTCTTACCTTCTATATAGCTAGTTTTGCTGAAGATAAAGTCGCATTATTGAGCATTATATTTAGATTAGAAACACTCGGCTTATTTATTCCAATGGTATTTACCGCTTCATTACCCGGACTTATCGCCGCGAATTGGTGGGCAGGAAAAATTGACAGAGTGAAAGCATTAATCATTCAAGGGGTTATTATTATTACAGTGACCCAAGTAGTAATTGCTTGTGCACTTTATTTTTATGCTGAAACCATTGCGGTAGAAATTAGCCAGAGTACAAAATTACAACTACATATTGAGCATTACCTGATTTACGTACCTATTAGCTTTATCGGAGCAGGGTGTTCAATGCTGGCAATATCAAGCTTAAATGCTATTGGGAAATCAGCTAATGCGAGTATTTTAGGTTTTGGTCATAAGGTGATACTGATATTAATTTTTTCAATCATCGGTGCTTGGTACGCATCAATTATCGGTGTTTTTATCGGTATAGCACTGGCTCACGTCGTCTCTTTGGTTTTAGTTTCCAGATTGTTCATTAGAAAGGTATGGTGGAAAGACGAACAGCAAGCTGACGTACCATACAACTTTTGTGAACTCCGTAACGGCGATTAACATTGGAGACATTTATCAACCTATTCTATTTATTCTTTAGTACTTGACCAGATACCAGGTTCCGTTTTTCCTTGTATTTCAACGTCATCAAGTGAAAAAGTAGGTTTACTATTAACCTTTAGTTTTTGTCTAAAATCCTGAGTTAAATTTATTACCGTCGGGGTAAGTAGAATAATGGCGTAAATATTCACTAGCGTCATTAACCCAAGTGCCATATCAGCTAGCCCCCATACTTGTTTCAACGATGCTGTTGCTCCCCAAAAAACCATCATCAAATAAATACCAGTGTAAATTAGTCGACCTATTTTATTGTCTAATTTGAATAAATGAAGGTTACTTTCAGCATAAGCGTAATTAGCAACAACTGAGGTAAAAGCAAATAAGGTAATTGCTGCAGCAACAAAGTAATTTCCACCAGTACCAAAATGACTCGTCATGGCATTTTGTGTCATTCTAATGCCTTCCATATCTCCGCTAATATTAATATCAGATAACAAAATTACCACAGCGGTACAGCTACAAAGCACCATAGTGTCTAAGAACACACCAAGCATTTGCACATAACCTTGTGCAACAGGGTGGTTGGGTACAGGTGATGCACCAGCTGCGGCATGAGGTACACTTCCTGCACCAGCTTCATTTGAATATAAACCTCGCTGAATACCATTCTTAATTGCGGCGCCTAAAGCGCCGGCGCCTGCTTCATTTAGACCAAAGGCTGAATTAAATATATCTATAAACATTGAGGGCAATAATTCAATATTCATTAAGGTAACAATTACTGCAGTACTGACAAAGGCCAATCCCATAAAAGGAACGATGAGTTCAGCAAATCTAGCTATGCTTCGCATGCCTCCAACTACTATGCTGCCTGCGAGTACAGCAATAACTAAACCAGAATAATCGCGAGGAATAGTAAATGTATTATTCAAGGCATCAGCGATAGTATTCGCTTGCATGGCACTAAAAGTTAAACCGTAACCTAGAAATAGACAAAGAGAAAAAAGAATAGCAAGCCACGGCTTATTCAGTCCAGATCGAATATAGTAAGCGGGACCACCTCTGAATTCTTTATGTTCGTCTCGTACTTTATAAATCTGTCCCAATACACTTTCTGCAAAGCCAGTAGCCATACCAAGTAATGCGATCACCCACATCCAAAATACGGCACCACTGCCGCCTAGTGAAATTGCCATGGCGACACCTGCTAAATTACCCGTTCCAACTCTGGCAGACAAACCTGTACATAAGGCTTGAAAAGAACTGATCCCCGATTTGTCAGACTGCGTACTGTCTTTCATCACTTTGAACATATATCTGAAGTGGAGTATTTGAATCCAACGTAGCTTAAATGAAAACCAAAACCCGGCAAAAAGTAACAAATAAATCAATATTTGGCCTTCTCCCCACAGTACATTATTAATAGAGTTTACAATTTCATTAATCATTGATTTTCCTTTTACTCTCTAATTTTCATTATAGTACGATGTGTTCTTAAAATTATATGTTTAATGTCTCTCTTACCAATTGATAATGTTACCTTACCTTCTCGATAAATGAATACCTGCCAGCATACAACGTACTGAACCACCAGCAAGCTCAATTGCTGATACATCAAGTGGCACCAACTTTACCGTTTCTTCTAATAATGATATTTGGTTATTTGTTAGTGCGTTATAGGCGGTAACGGAAAGTGCTAAGATGCGTCCTGAAGATCCTTGCAGTTCAAGTGCATTTCCGCAAAAAGAATTTATTTGTTGTTCAGATAAATAAATGATGCGTTTTCCAGCATTTTCAAAACGCTGAATAATTTCATTACGGCGTTTAGCATTTGTCATCATTTCAAAGCCAGCCAAAACATAATCACTACCAATACACATTACAACATTGGTGTGGTAAACAGAGATGCCTGCTTTATTTTTCGCATCGAAAACCATCGGTTCAAAATTGAAATGGGCACAAAAACGCTCAAGTATATGCGAGTCACTTCTTTTTGAGCTAGCTGCATAAGCAATTCGTTCAATATGATCTAATACCATAGCACCTGTGCCTTCTAAGTAAATATCGTCATATTCCAAGCCAGAATAATCAAAGACTACTTGTACGCGATATAGTTTCTTCAACAGTTCTATAATGTCACTTCTGCGTTCCTTTCTACGGTTTTTAGCATACATAGGGTATATAGCAATTTGACCACCAGTGTGGGTTGAAAACCAATTATTAGGGAATACTGAATCGGGTGTATCTTCTCCATGATCTTCAAATGTGTGCACCATAACACCTTCAGCTTCTAACAATTTTCCTGCTATAGTTACTTGATCAAAAGCAAGTGATTTAACTTTTTGCTTGTCTACAGGTTCTGTTGATTGAAAGCTGTTGTCTTGCTTTGTTTCTTCGTTAGGGCAAAAGTGATGAGGGCGGATCATGACAACTGCATTGGGGGCTTGAGGAAATAGTGGCATTGGTGTCTCTCTTTTATTTTTTTATTTGGCTTTGTTAAGTTAAGTACTAAAGTATTGGCCAATAAAATATAACGATATATAAAACTATTGTTTTAATTACCCTCTATATTATCTGGTTAAGATGTGAATCAAAATGGCAATATATTGCAAATATTTGGTAAAGATTTATCATATTGTTAGATTTTATTGTTAAAATGATAATTTGGAGTGCTTTATGACAATGGACAAAGGTGTTAAGAAACGTGTTTATCTTTATGATTCAGTTGATAAAGAGCTTATTGCCATTCTAAGAACTGATGCTAGAGCTTCAATATCGACTCTAGCAAAACTACTGCACGTTTCTCGTGGTACTGTTCAAAATAGGCTAGACAGGCTTATAGATTCAAATGCTATTCTTGGTTTTACTATTCGAGCCCATGATGAGTTAGAAACGGATGTAGTTAAGGCTATTATGATGATAGAAGTTATTGGAAAATCGACTACTCAAGTAATTAATAAGTTACGCGGTATTCCGCAACTTGAAAAACTTCATACAACCAATGGCACTTGGGATTTAGTCGCAGAAATTAAAACATCAAGTTTGTTAGAGTTTGATCTGGTATTGCGTGAAGTTAGAACCATTGATGGTGTGCTTAACAGTGAGACAAGTATTCTTTTAAGTTCTGTTTAACGATTATAGATATAAAAAATAGCGATTAAAACTTAAAAAAGCACTGATATAATGAAATATTATCAGTGCTTTTTTTCGTGTTTTCTCAGATTAAAGAAAACAAAATATTGCAGTATCAGTAAATTATTATAAAACTATAATTACACCAATATCTTTCAATAAGTTTTTATTGATTAAGTAGGTGAGTTTAAGAGCGTCATTATCGGCTAATGCTATTTCTGTATGTAAATTTTTCCACGTTTTTTTCGCCTTTATTAACAGAGGAGTATCTCCAATCATAGGATGATCCATCGCAAAAGTAACATTATTAGCAAATAATGAAACAAGTTGACCGTTGTCGATAATATCTTGAGTATCACTTCTGTTAGGATAAAGAACATCGCCATCAGCTTTACGAATTTTAGGGTTGAGTGAAGGTGTAAAGCTTGTACCTCTTACGTCGATAATAATACCTGAAATATCATGTGTTTGAACATCATTAACATTCGTTGCTTTTACACCTTTTTCAAGATCAGAAATGCGCTTGCTTAGCTGGCTTAATTGGTCACTAATTTGCTGATTAGAAACTGTCGGATAGCTAGCAGCATGAGCTGTGCCGATCCAAAGTGACCATAAGTTTGGAAGAATACTCGCGGACACTTCTTCTTGATATAAGTCTTGATAAATAGACTTTGATATTTTACCTCTTAGAGGCGCTTCCAATACTACTTTACAAGAACCGTCTATACGATTATCTCTACTTTTTATGATAGCGCCTTTAACGGTTCCCTCAACTGATGATTTTACTTCGTCACTGGATAACATGTAATTACTAACCAATGTTGTTGCCGTTACTCTAACACCTTGGTACGACTCTAATAAATTTCTTTGTGCGTCAACTTTTGCTGCTCGACAAGCAAGGTAAGGAGCTATATTAGCTTTCTTTCCTTCACCTGCTATACCATAACCTATGGCTGAAACTGTTGCTTTAGTCCAATTTATTTCACCAGTATTCCCAACAAGTTCAGTGTACTGACCATCTTCTGCATTGGCCGTTAATGAACACAAGGTGATAATGATAATGCTTAGTGATTTGTTCATTTTATTATCTCAAATTTAAGTTATTAGTTAGTTTCTAATGCACCAAGCATTGGCATTTTAGTGCTTTTATCAAAAATCACATCCTTTGCTACAACAGGGAATGCGGATGAATTTTGAATATGAAAAGGTTGATTATTGGTGAAATTACATTTATCAAGTGCTAAACGAGAACGACCAGATAATACAATTGCACTAGTAGAACTACCGTTTAGCAGGCAATTTTTTATTTTTACGTTAGCACGACCATTGATTGTTAATGCAGAGTACTTAGCATTATCAGAGTATAAATGGTTAAAGCGAGGTGACCCTGATTTTATCTCTATTCCCACACCTGAATTTTTTAGGTGAAGCCCATTAATTTCAATCGTTTTACTGCTGTCTAAAGTTAAGAATTTTTTTGCAGGTGATTGTACCGATTCACTTTCAAAAATAATGCTTTTAGGTAATTGTTTTGTATTACCCCATAAATAAGCTAAGCCTTGAACCGTAATCCCTGCACCTTGTTTAAATTTGACTTTAACTTCGGGTTCAATGATCAAAGTAGAGCCTTCAGTAAACACAGTCTTAGCAGCTACGATATAAGGGCTATTTTCTTTACTTAAAATATTAATACCCTGATATGAACCCGATAGCGTACTACTCAGTATTGAAGTTTCAGCTAATTTAATAGGGTATGCTTTTGCTGAAACTACTGTTTTTGCACTTTCATTTTCTGCCTTATCCAGCGCAATAACCGCAAATTCTAGTGTTTTAAAAGCTTCAAAATCACCATTGAAAACAATATTAGTGTCTTTAGTTATAGTAGTTTCGGTTAAATTGTTATCAAGTGAAGTCATCAATACTTTATAGTTAACGTGTTCTTGATTATTATTTTTCCACGAAAGCTTTATTTCATCGGTAGTTGCGAAATCAACCTTTAATTCACTTACATTTGTCGGTTTCAGATTATCAAAGTTCACTAAACCTGTGGTACTAATCATTTGAGTAATTTGGCCAGTATTATCTATTAATTTCCCTGTGATGACCTTTTGTTCACCGTTCCAACGTTTATCAACAATAATATCTGTTTTATAAATACCTGATTCTTGTTCTTTTAAATCAAATGAGCCAATACCTTCTATATCTAATACAGCTCTCAAGCCTTTTTGTCCTTTGATACCAACAGTTAAATTGTCATTATATTTTAACCATTTGTTTGCACCATCGTGAATTACCATATCAATCGTTGGTATGGCGGTACCGATATAACCATCAGGTTCAGGAAATTCATTTGCTATAGAACGACCTAATTCATCAGCTGCAGCGAATAAATTTTTGTCTTCAAGGTGTTGGGCAGCTAAGGCCGCATTCAGTAATATTCCCCAAATTGTAGTTGAAACACCACCAGCCCTTGAAGTAATGACTTCCTTTTTTTGCCACAAGGTTTTGCCGTCTTTAGATATTAATTCAATATCGACACCTAATTTTATATGGGCATATATACCTGCGTAGAATCTTTCATATTCGACAACTTCACCAACTACAACAGCGTCTACACCAAGAGTTTGTGCTAATTGTTGAGGAGATAATTTATTTTCTGGGTTTTTGAGATCAACCTCTTTTGTATGAACAAGTTGAAAGTTTTTATTAGAAAGATGACTTTGTAATATCTCTCTAAGTACTGAAGAGGCTTCGATAGATTCAGTACTATTAGATAATTGAGCAATAGCAATGACTTTGGGGATGTCACTTATTGCTAATTTATCTTGCTCGCCTGAGGTCATGTTTTCTAAGGTTCTAATCGGGCTGGTAATAGCAATTGTACCCTTGGTGCTGATAGAACAGCTCGTTAGTAACGTTATTGCAATGCCTACACTAAACAATAATTTAATCTTCATGCTGTTCACTCACTTCTCCTTTGTGATTAGGCTTATTTAAATTCCGTGTTGATTTATTATTCGTATACTCTGGAATTTTATTTGACCAACCCTTTTACTTATTGATTATTATTCAAAAATTTAGATAAAAATAATTATCTATGCACTCTACGTTTCTATTTTATAACATTATCATTAATCAGCTTAATGAGTTTATGATATTTTCTGTAATTTTATAAATGAATTTTTATGGCGAAACAACAATCATTACACGACCTTCATCCATCGTTTTAGCAAGGTCTAAATTATTTTTAATAAATAATGCTACATCATCAGAAACAATTAGATCTGAATTTTTTGATTTATAAGTCCCAATTGCTTTCACAACATAAGGAGTGTAACCAATTCGCCTATCGTTAATAGCATCTCGAAGATCTAGATCATATGAAACAGGGCGCTTTCTAATATTATTACTATTGAGCATTTCTTTAGTAGGATAAATTACTTTGCCATCTTGTGTGCGTATTCTCGGTATAGTCGCTAGTTCAAACTGGTCAATACCTTGCGCATCAATTAGCAAGCCTGAAATATTGTTGATGTTTTCAAGGCTATCTATTTTAGCTTCAACATATTGCAAAAGTTCTTTTTTAGGAAGTTTATGTAATTTTGTTTGTATTTCTCGTAATAAAGATACAGTCGTTTCTGCTGCTGGCGGAGTTGCAGCATGTGCTTTACTTATAAATTGCCAGTTTTTTGGAGAAAATAAAGACGTTAATGCTTCTAGATAATATTGATCTGAGAATTTAGTATTTACTGTATTTGATTCTATGAAAATTGAACTATGATCACTGGTCGCATGTTGAGAAATGGATTCAATAAAAGAACCATCCATTTTCACTTCAACAACTACTTGAGCTATTTCATTTTGGTAAATATCTTTGGTGACCAATGCGCCTCTAATTAAGGTGTTCAATTTAGTACGAATAATATCTGATGTAGCTTCTAAGTCTAAAACGGTAGTTTCAGAACTCACTTGTACACCAGATATAATTTCTGCCAAATTTCTATATGCATCGACTTGTGCAGCTCTTCGAGCCATCAATCGCTTTTTACGGTTTGGTGTGTTATCTGAAGCAACGCCATAACCACTAGCAAATATAGTACCTTTAGACCAATTAATACCACCCGTATCAGTCCCTTGGATGACATCTTCTGCTAATACGGAAAAACTGCTCAACATGAATGATATTAATGAATATACGATTAGATATTTTACCATGATTAAATTCCCTTTGTTTCGTTATCAAAATGTATGTATTTAGCTCTACGCTTGACTATTTTTTTGAGATAATTTCGAGTTTCTTCTGCAGGTAAGTTTACAAGTAAATACTGATAAACTTCTTCTGCCGTCATTGTATTGATTATCTTAGCCGCTTTAGATAAGTTTTTTTTACCTGTGAAGGTTTTAGCTAAATTTCCAACACCTGTATTATAACTAGATACAGCACAATAAAAACGTGATTGGGGATCATCAATTTTTCTTAAATATCGACTTTTTAATAATTTAAAATAGGCAGTCCCTAGTTGTAAATTATTCGTTTCATCAAACAAATAATCAGGGGATAATACTTTCTTTTGACCATGCACATAATTATGAGCATCTATTCCAGCAGTTTTTGGAACGAGTTGCATTAAACCAAAAGCTGGAACACGTGAAATTGCTCTTGGATTATAACTAGATTCTGTTTCAATGATGGCTAAAATCACTGAAATATCGACATCATATTTCTTAGAAAATTTCTTTACGTCATCAAAATTATTAGCTAATAACACTTTTTGATAGTTATTTACAAATTTGACCGTCATTTTTAAGACTGAACCTTCAGCGGTTTTTACTAAGTCTAATTTAATTGCTGGTTCTGTATTTTTGAGTGGTTTAGCAACTGAAGCTTTTAAGGTCTCTTGGCTTTGTAATTCATTTTTAACTGTAATAGTCGGGATAACAGGAAGAGGTGGAATAGGTATTATCGCTGGAACGGTAACGATTTCAGGAATTATTGCAGTAGAAGATGGGGGAACTATAGATGCTACACTTTCTTCAGTTGTAATTGGGGTGGTTAATTGTACTGTTTTTTTGACTTCATCTATATTTACTGTTGCCGCTTTCAATAACTCTTTTTTCGGGAGTAATTCCTTTAAAATATTATCATCTTTCAACGGCTGTAAAGCGGGTTTTATACCTTTTTTACTTAAGTTTTTATTTACTTCTTGAGCAACGATATCCAGTTCATCTATCGATTTCGAGGTTGGAGCCGTTAATTGCTCTGCCATTGCTTCAAGTTCAAGTGTTGCTTTGCCCAAATCGTTATTAGTAACCAGCGTTTCTATAACAAGCTCTCCCGCTTGATAATCTACGATTGAGCGGGTTTGCAAGTTTTTACTATAACCAACCCAGGTACTTTTAGTTGGCAGTTTGACATTACTTGGCCATTTAACTTCGATTTTTTTAGTTATGCCATTAAATGCGTCATTTATCGCGTCATTATAAGCATTATATAAACTGTCAATTTCGTTGTTTTTTTGTTTGAATTGTTGATCGAGCATTCTGTCTATGTTGTCAAAACTTTGCTCTTGCAGATTTTTTGCAACAAGGTTTGAACTAAATAGCAGTAATGTGCTGATTACTGTAAGTGAGAAACTAATTTTTTTCACTGATACTTTCACTTATTAATTTAATCGAATCTCGTTTACTACAAATTTCAGATTCATTGGTTGAACAAATCGCTAAAGTAACTTCGGCAACAAACGTACCTTCATCAGGCTTTACCGATTCGTTTAAAATAAAAGCGCCTTTTATTAAGCCTCTCACTCTCGTTGCTATAATATCTTTAGTAACTTCAAAATCTTCAACTGAAGTGCCAGAGCTTAGTTGAACACCTTGAACTATTTCTGTTAACTGTCTCTGAGCATCAAGTGATGCTGCACGCTTGGCCATCATCTTAGCTTGAAAATTACTGATGGTTTTTTCTATGTCCACGGTACCAAAACCCTTCGCTGTAAGTAGACCTTTATGCTCCTCGGCCAATACAGGGAAAAGTGTAAAGTTAGTGATCAATAATATAAGTGCAATGCGATTTAATGAGATATTTCTCATAAATAAGTATCCTTTATAACTTGGCTAAATTTTGTAACATCAAATATAATTAAATTTTAGTTATTATTAATCTTATGCGACAATTGAACAATATGTAAAATAGTGTAATATTTTATTAGAAAGATTTCACTATTCTTTTTATTGGACTTTTGTCCATAGAACGTTAATTGCAAACGCAAGGGAAATCATGCTTCAAATATTAATTGCAAATGCAAGGGAAATTATGCTTCAAAAATCTATCCTTTTCGGGAAAACGGTGTTTTTATCCTTTTTCATTCTATTATTAATTTCAGTAAATTCTCACGCGAAAGTTGTCACAGCAAAGGGTATTAGTGACATAGTTGAAGGGAAAAAAGCTAAAACTCGATCAATAGCGCTTAATAATGCTAAACGTGCTGCAGTAGAGCAAGTTGCAGGAGCTTTTGTTCAATCTCGCTCTACAGTTACCGACTTTGTTATCGCCCAAGACAAAATTTATAGTTCCTCTTCAGGTAATATATCTGCTTACACTGTTCTATCTGAAGGTGTAAATGACTTCGGTGCATATGAAGTTGAAATTGAAGCCAATGTTGATGTTCAAGAATTACTCGTTGATATAAAAGAAATTTTAAAAGTAAATGGCTGGAGTCGTAAGCCTCGTATTACTTTAAACGTTAACTCAAATAATGCTAGCCTTGGCAGTAGCTTGAAATCCTTATTTATCACCAAACTAAATCAGAATGGTTTTGAGGTTTTTGATGATTCAAAAAAAGTGAAAACAGGATTTGTATTAGAAATTAATGCTGATTTACAGACAAATAAAAGTGACTATCAAGGGATCAGTATTGCTTCTAACAATTTGTCTTTAGTTACTAATGTAACAAGAACTGATGATGGTCAGGTTATCGCTACTAGGACTCAAAACGCCTCAAAAGCAGGAAGTAATCTAGGTAAAATAACACAGCAACTTTCTAATAAATTAGTAAGGAAAGCTTGGCGAGGTTTAAAAAACGAAATTTTAGATTTTTGGCAAGAAGAACAATATATTGCCCGTTCTATCTATCTAGATGTAAAACAATTGAACAATTTTGAACAAGCTAAATCTTTTTCTCGTTCATTGAAACAAAGCGTTTCAGGCTTATTAGATGTTGAGTTAATTGAGTTTTCTCAAGAAAAAAGTCAATTTTTACTTAAGTATAAAGGTTGGCCTGAGCAATTGTATGACGAAGTATTTGCTGGGCCATTAAAATCAGAATATCAACTCGAATTAATTAGTGTTAATGCTAATCATGTTACATTAAGAATAAATTAGGAATAATAATGTTAAATAAAAAAGTACTCGTTCTGTCAGTAGCATTAGGCGTTTTATCTGCTTGTGGCACAACTGAAAAGAAAGTAAACAGTAATGAATTCAATATTTCGCAACAGTTGATGTCGTCTCACAAATATGTTGAAGCTGTAGCCTATTTGGAACAGGCAGTAAAAAATGATCCAGAAAATAGACAATATGCGGCAATGCTCACTGAGGCACGCCAAAAAGCGGTCGTTCAATTAATTACAAAATTGAACAAAACCTTAAACGACGGAACATTAAACAAGGCTAACCTTGATAGTGCTAACGAAACATTAAATAAGGCAAAGTCTATACTATCTAGACATAGTTCTTATGAAGGGGCCGAAGCTTTAATTGCTAGTAAGCAAGAAGCGTTACAAGTAAAAGTTAAAGCTCTATATACAACGGTTGAATCGAATATAGCAAGCCAGGAATGGATAAAAGCAAAGTTTGCTGTGAGTAAATTAACCCAGCTATTTCCTAATTACGAAGATAGTTCTCAACTTAGTCAAAAAATTAAAATTTCAGGTAGTCGCTTTTATTTGCAGAAAGCTAATGATGCTTATCGTGTAAATGACTTTGTAAGTACTTTAGCGTTTGCCCGAAAGGCAATTACTGTTAATAGTAATAATCCTAAAGCTAAGCAATTAATATCATTAACTAACAAAAAAAATAATAAAGAGTTCTTTATTAGCCTTGCTCAGACCGCAGCAGTAAAGTCCGATTGGGCAACAGTTTATAGTGCATGTAAAAAAGTGCTTAGTTATGAATCGAGCAACGCATATTGCGTTGAAGAGATGGAGGCTGCTAAAGACAAATGGACATCAACTCTTATTAGTGAAGCCCGTCAGTTAATGGTTAAAGGTTATTTGGCAAAAAGTATAGCCAGTTTTCAAGAAGCTGAAGTAGTAAATGACGGCAAAGATAACAAAACATTGTCGGCGTTAAAAGCATCATTATCTGATAAAATAGATGTAACCGCAGAAGAGTTAGCTGAGCGAGGGAAATATGGATCTTCTTGGTACTTGTTAAATAGAATCAAAGATTTTAATCCTTATTACCCTGATTTATTTCAAAAAATAAAAGAGATAGAAGACAGCATAACCGTTCGTATTAGAAAACAAATCGCTGTATTTGATTTTAAAAGCCCTTCTTACGGCCAAGATGCCGGTGTTTTAGTCGCAAACAACTTAATTGCAAATTTATTTAATAGCGCATCTAAAGATATTATTATTTTAGAACGTGAAAATTTAAAATCAATTTTAGAAGAAATGAAACTTGGCCAAATTGGCGTTGTATCCGAGTCAAGTGCTCAAGAGATGGGACGATTATATGGTATTGATACAGCTATCATGGGAAGCGTACTTCTTTATAAAGTAGATACTAGTGAATCTATTAGCTCTAAAACAGTTCGATATAGTGTTGGTGAAGAAATTTCAGATAACATCGATTACTTGAATTGGAGAGCAATGAACCCTAAACCTTCAAAAGATGAATTACGATCGGCTCCTCCAGCTAAAATCATGGTTCCTAAATATGAAGAAAAAGAGTATAAAGTGACCAATATGAAGAAAGTTGGTTTCTTTCAACTATCTTTCAAAATAGTTGATTTTGCTACTGGTGCTAATAAGCGCGTTGAAACGATCAAACGTCAAAAGGTAGTTGAAGATAGCTCTAATGAAGGAATTAAAGATGCTAATGTAATATTTGATCCATTAGAAATTTCAACAGACACTGAGTTGTTACAACATATGGCTTCTGAAGTTGTTGAAGAATTATCTCGTGGTGTTTTACAGCCGTTACGAAATCTAGAGAAAAAATATTTTGAAGATGGCGAAGGGCTATATTTACGACGTAAAGAAAACTTAAACGCTGTTGAACAATTTGTGAATGCTATTTTTGATGAAAAATTGAAATCGGTAGTCAACTCACCCATCACAACACAAGCGAATAAATACTTAGAAACTATTATAAATGAACATGCTTTTAGATAAGCTATAGGTTTAAAGTATGAATGTTTTACGACAAAGACTGGTTTTATTAAGTTTTCTATTTTGTTTTAGCCTACCAGCTGTTGCTGGAAGTGTTAATTCAATTGCGCTATTTAACTTAAGACCTATAAGTATGGATGCTATTGGTGCCGATGCGGATTTACTTTATTCTCTAGAAGTAGAGTTAGGGAAGTCTTCGGAAATATCAGTACTTTCTCGACGAGATATTGAAGCGGTATTACACCGAATTGGTGGAGCACAAGTTTCTGATACTAATCTAGTTATAGCGTATGGCCAAGAAATGGGCGTTAGCTTCATTTTAACGGGTGATGTCGATAAATTGGGCAGCTCGATGAAGGTGAATATTAACTTGATTGATATCATTGGAGGTCGAGTCGTTAATACTTGGCAAGAAAGTTATACCGGACGTGGTGATGTATTACAACGTGCAACAACATTAGCTGAAGATATTAAAAACTCTATTTTCTCTGCAGCAGAAGATAATTTGAGTAATGTATCTTCTGCTTCAATGGAAAATGAAATTGAGCACTTTAAAAGTATCTCCGCAATTGCTAAAGACTCCGGCGTGTTTCTTAGTTGGGCTATTAACGAAGGTGTACCTGTTTTTTATACGAATGTTTATCGTGGCAAGTCAGCAGATGGCTTGTTTGAATTTGTGACCAGTGTTGAAGAAACTCAATACCAAGACAATGCCCAAGGCGAATTATTCTATAGATTAGATCTAGTTTTAGATAATGGAAACGAGATCAAAGGGAAACAAATTGTCAGTGCTAAGGCAACTGGCAATATCGTTGATGATAATTTATTACCACCCATTATTTTAGGTTCGGATAATTTATTACATGGTATTAAAATTAACTTGGTACCACAGCTCAATAATAAGGGCGTGGTGGGTTATAATTTTTATCAAAGAGTAAATGACCAGCAATGGAAGAAAGTTCATTCAATTGCCAAAACTAATCAGTTAAATTATTCACAAGTACTTAATAAGAACTTTGCTGCTAATGCTGGTTACCAAATTTATGTTTCCGCCTACAGCGAACTTGGTGAAAGTAAACGCTCTGATATATTAACGGTTACAACGCATCCCGCTTTAGTGTTACAAGCTAAAGAAGGTAAGTCTTTGCGAAAAACTGAGCTGTCATGGACACAAGCCAATTTGGGTAATGGCTATAAACTTTACAGAAAAGAAGTAGAAAAAACGGATTGGCAATTAGTGTATGAAACTTCTGATATATCTCGGTTGTCTACAATTGATACTCAAGGTTTACAAGATGGTAAACAATATCAATATAGCGTTACTGCTTTTGATGAATTTACTGAAACTACCAAGTCAAACAATGTTTTAGTACGAACTAAAGATCTTCCAAGCCCACCTGAAAACCTGCAGCTTGAATCAAATATGGTCAAAAGTGTCAGATTAACTTGGCAGGCCAGTGATGACAACGATGTAAGCGGTTATGTTATATACCGCAAAGCAGGTTCAATGTCCTCTGGCGATCTACTTGTTGAAATTGCTTTTGTTGATGGGTACATGACCAATGAGTTTGTCGATGGATTAGGTGCAACACCTTTGAAAGATGGTGAGAAATACTTTTATGCTATTGCAGCGAGAAACTTATTTGGTAGTACCGGAAATGTTAGCTTTGCTGTAGATGGTGAAACGAAACCATTACCAGAGCCCGTTAATAATTTTCAGGCAATCGCCCAACAAGATAGTATAAGTCTAACTTGGGAAGCCAATTCAGAGCCTGATATTGATAATTACAGCTTGTTTCGTAAATGGAATAATGAAACTTGGAAAAAAATTGCAAATGTCAGTGGCACTAGTTATCTAGATGAAGATCTTAAAGCCTATGCTGAAACGTCTTATAAGATATTAGTTACAGATCAAAAGGGTCTAGTAAGCAAACCATCGGCGATACAACAAGTTGATAGCCCGCTTTCAATAACCTTATTTGTTGATCAAGAATTTATGCTTAGAACCATTAGTCTTGCGTGGAATAGTGTTAAACACATAAAGGGCTATAAGCTATACCGTAAAGAAGCTAACAGCAGCAGATGGCAACTCATTCAAAAAAGTATATCTCCTAGGCAAAGTGGATATAGAGACTTTGATAGTAAAAATATGAAAGAAGGTGTTAAGTATGAATATAAATTAAGCGCCTTTGATGAATTTTTAGAAATGCCTGCTTCAAATGTTGTATCAGGAACTACTAAAGCATTACCTGAAGCTCCCCGTAGGATAGTTGCACAGAGTAACCAAGTAAAACAGGTGTCTTTATCATGGGAGTCTACAAATGATCCTGATAATGAAGGATATGTGATTTATAGAAATAATAAAAAGGGTAAATTTGAAGAGATTGAAAAAATATCAAATATATCAAAAACACAATATACCGATGAAGGAAGTTTGTTTACTAGCTTAGAAGATGGTACAAATTATGGCTATAAAATTGCGACATATAATAAATTTTCAGTAATAGGTCGATTATCTGAAGAGATTGAAGCAAAGACTAAAGCTATTCCTAACACCGTTTCTGGACTGTCAATCGAAGAAGACGTTGGAGGCTTAATGGTTTTTTGGCAGCCCTCTAATAATACTGATATACGTAGCTATCAAGTCTATCGAAGTAATTCTAGTTCATGTAGTGGTGTTCGTAAATTAGCGACTGTTGATAGCTCAAATGATGTTTATTTAGATTCAAGCGTTAAAAGTGGTAAAAGTTATTGTTATCAAATAACTGCTATTGACCGTGATAAGCTAGAAGGTAATCCATCTCAGTCAGTTAGTTTTACTATGCCAATAACCGAGCAAGGAAATTAGATGAAAGCTATACTTTTTACAGCTTTATTTCTCTTCTTAATTCCTTTGGTAAATGCTCAAGAATTTGGCCATTCTAAGCAGTTTTTCAGTACACCTGGTTTCAATAAAATGAAACTGAAATATGAAGAATGTGTATTAGAAAAGGGCATTCAATTTGCCAAAGTGAGTTCACCTACTGAAGCAATTACATTTGCTCCTATTGCCTGTAAAAGAGAGATATTAGAAATTAAGCAATTCTTTCTTAATAGTGCATTTAAACCGGATGTTATTACGGCATTAATTGATTCTATAAAAGAAGGCGTAGAAATTGATTTAGTAAATTTAGTTTATAAGGAAAGGCTCAAATATTTGAAAAATTAGTCAGGTATATATTTGAAAAACTGTGTCAAGCTTTACAATTTTTGAAAATATTTAATTTACTGTATTTCTGATAAGGCGTCATATAATTAATTATATGACGCCTTTTTTAATGCTCAAATTTTAATATAATCGAATTGTTCGTGCTTATATCGCTTGGACTCGATCATGTTGAAAAGATGATGCATTAAAATAAGCAAACATAATGATGTTAATTATGTAATTGCGAAGGTAAAATTACGACAACAACTGTTTTATGTTGTCTAGCCAAGGGTAGTTGAACGTTTATGGATCATTTTGAGCAGTTAGGTGTGAGTAGGGGAGCTACGACCATCGAAATTAAAAAGGCTTATCGAAAACTTGCTAATAAGTTTCACCCTGATAGGGATGACAGCAATGAAGCCAAAGAAAAGTTTCAGTTAATTCAACAGGCCTATGATGTTATATCAGACCCTAAAAAGCGCTCATTATATTTAAAAAATAACTATACCGTCATAACAGATCCGCGAGAAATTGCCGATTCATTTTGGCAAAGTGCTTTAAGATAGACTTTAACAAGTTTGTCTTAATTATAAATCAGACTATCGTTAGACAATCGATTAGGAAGTAATTAATGCAAGTGGAAACCAATTTACCAGATTATCTAACTGATGATTTTTCAATGTATTTAGAGAATATGAATTCATTGACAGATCCAGAAAATCCAGACTTATTATCAAATTATCTAACGAACTTATTCGAACAATTAAAGCAAATGCCTTTATTATTTGAAGGTATGGCGGATCAATTAGCCATGGCTATTTCAACCAAGGTTAGAATTGATAGTAAAAACCTTTCAAAAATTGAACTCACTGTTGAACCTTCTTGGGATGTAGTTAAACCTTTTGTTGGAGTTCATGCTGATGCCCGAACCTGTATCACTGAGATCATGACCCATGCAGAAGAAGACCTAAAGGCAGCCATCTTGCTCATTCATTTTTATAATCGCTATGATGCGACGCCGTTAAAAGCTGAAGAAGATGAATATGCTCAAGTCGATGATGACGAACAGAATGATTTTGATGAAAATTACTAGAATTTAAAACACCTTATTTTATAATTTCCGGTGCAATACATTACCAAAATAACTCATAAGCTTTAAGGATTCACCTTGACTACAAATGAATTAATTCTTGCTACAGACATTATTGAACAAGCACAACATAGTGGAAGACGTGCTGGCACTTCATTAGAAACAATTGCCTCTGAACAAGGCGATGAAACTATGCTTGCCGTTCTAACCGAAATGGACATTTTAACTGTTGCTAAAATTGTAAGAGAGCATGATGCGACCATACCTTCTATTGCTACTTGGTTAATGGATGCTGACTCTATTAAACAACTGTTAAATGTAGAACCATCATATTGGCAAAATTTAGATGAAGACCATGTGTTTTGTGCACAAACAGAGGCACATAGTTTATTAACACAAATATTCCTATCTTCAGATGATGAAGAGAAACAATTAGAAGTATTGAACGCCATTGTTGAAGATGATTTTGGTCTTTTATATTTATCATTACCGTTTGTAGGCCATGATTTCTCTGAAATAGAGGAAGATGAAGAGCAGACATCTGGGAGCATTGAAGAATTGCTAATGAAAATAAAAACGTTAAATGAAGAAGCTTATCGTGAAGTGATGACTGTTAGCACCAACGGAACACTCGAAAATATTGAAAATGCATTAAAACAAAATGCCAATAAACAAAGAGTGACTTCGGTTGAAATGGATACAGACGATATGTTTGCTCCACTTTAATTGGTGTTTCCAGGGTAAATACAGTATTAATTTTGCCTATATGAACCGCGTTATTTAAGATAGTTAATCGATTGGAATTCATAAATGAGAATTGCAGAGTTACGAAATCATCCTTTTTTACTTTTAGTATTAAAAGACGGAGAAAGTGAAGGTTATTTTACACCTGAATTTATGCACAAAACCCAACAGCAATTAACCGATATGTCCTTGAGAATAGCTTCGGATAATTTATCGATAATTTATGCAGATCAAATTAGAAAAGGTTGTGAGATTGTTCTAGGTATGAGTAATCTAGGGTTATTAGAACTTTGTGGTAACGATACAGATAGAGCAAAAGATATAATTAAAAACGAAGGAATCGTTTATTGTTTCAGGGCGGGTTGGGCGAAATATGCTCAATTGAAAAAAGTATCTCCCTCTTACTTTGAAGAAGTCTCTATTTGTAGTTATGCTTTAGGAATTAACGATAGTTCTGATATAAGGCTCATGCATAAAGCTTTAGCTGACGAAGGCTATAAAAGTGCCAAACTTTTACAAGTTTATAAAAGTATTGCGGCCAATTATTGTGCAAACACACTGCTTATTGATAATGATGAAGAAGTGTTAATGTTTGAATTGCAGAAATTCCTTAATACCGCGATTGCATTGTTATTGATTGATTCAGAAAGAACCGTATTCACTAGTTCGCTATATGAGCAACTAAATACGTACTTTACAACAACGGATAAAGCATCAATACTTGTCAAAGTTGAAGTCTGTATCGCACGTTTTTCTGAGAATCTATCTGTATTAACTAAAGGATACTTGCGAGATATAAATTTATTAGATTTTGTCGAATTTAAGGGAATTATTAATCAACAAGAAAATATTTCTATTTATATTCAAGAAATCTTAGAACTGCCTATAACTGTTGTTAACGAGTTAAATGATGATTTTGATGGAGGTTACGACTTCCATGCTGATGATGAAGACGATATTGCTTATTTAAGGCCTGACGCATCGTAATGAATATAAATTATCTACAGATGAATGAATAAAGCATAAAGCTTTTATCAATCAACCTAATAATATGTAATAACCTTTAGAAAAAATTATTGATGGAAAAATTTATGAAAAATATTTTACGTATTGCTTTTTTTGTTACCGGTAGCATTATACTCACAGCTTGTTCTTCGATGCCTAAATATCAAAACTTATCTACTGATGCTGAAGTAGTTAATGCTAAGAAGGACAGCCCAGAATTATTCAAAGAATTTACTGTTGTTATTGGTGATAACTTATTATCTAAAGTCTCAGGTAGTTATTTAGAAAATAAAACACAGTCTGTAAGTTTACTTTCAAAAATTCAGTATATTAATGGTGAACATCCAGGGTTATCTAAAGGTAAAACAACAGTATTAGGTATGACAGATTCAGGCGGTAATGCGGCTTGTTTTAATGATGCTAAGTATCGAGAAAATCTTGTTAAGTTTTGCTTATTCGATATAGAGAAGGATGGCTATTTTGAAATGGGTAGCTTTAACGGAGATGAAACTTACGCGTTAAATGTTCCTTATAATATCTTTAGTGATAATAGTCTAACGCCTGAAAGAGGTTACTTCAGAAAAACGTTATCTTATAAAGGACTATCAAACGGAAAGATTAACTTTAATTATTCTGAATATTCAGGAAGTATGGCTAGAGCAACCCTTAGCCAAGAATTTTCAATCGAAAATACAAAAGATGCGCACATATTATTTAATTTCAAAGGAGCAGAAATTAAGGTTAAACATGTTGATTTGTTAAATATTACCTATGAAGTTATTCAGCATTTTAAATAGTTCCAATATGCATAAAGTTAGCAATTAATGCCTTTGAAAAATTTTTTGCCAAGAAAACCATCAAGTCATTTTATCTAAACTCATTATTCATTAGAGAATCATTGTTAATTTAAAAGCCGCAAAATTATGTTTTGCGGCTTTTTAGTATTAAAACTTCAATTATTAAAACCTAGAAACCACACTGTTTTCCTTGGTTTTTATCTTTCAACCACGTTTGTAAAGGAGCGAAGTAATCGAGTACGGCTGTAGCATTCATTTGCTCACTATCTGTTAGAACTTTGTAAGCTTCTTGCCAAGGTTTACTAGAACCCATTTCTAACACAGTATTAAGTGCTTTACCGGCTTCTTTAGAGTTATAAATTGAACAGCGATGAATAGGGTCAGTATTTCCAGATATTTCACATAACGCTTTATGGAATTCGAATTGTTGAATATGCGCTAAGAAGTAACGACTGTATGGAACGCCACCAGGTACATGATATTTTGCGCCTGGGTCGAATGCATTCGCGTCTCGAACAACAGGTGCTGCTACACCTTGATATTTTTCGCGTAACTCCCACCAAGCCGTATTGTAATTTTCTGGTGTGATTTCACCTGAGTAAACTTTCCAACGCCATTGATCGACCATCAAGCCAAAGGGAATAAAGGCTATTTTCTCTAACGCCATCTTCATTAATAAACCAATATCTTTTGACTCATCAGGAATTGCGTCTATTAAGCCAATTTCTTTCAAGTATTTAGGTGTTACCGAAAGGGCAATGGTATCGCCAATTGCTTCATGAAAGCCATCATTCGCACTATTTTGAAAGTAAACAGGTTGGTTTTTATATGCCCGTTGATAAAAATTATGCCCAAGTTCGTGGTGAATAACATTGAACTCTTCACCTGTTTTTTGGATACACATTTTAATGCGGATATCATCTTTTGAATCAAGATCCCATGCTGAAGCATGACAAACTACATCACGATCTTCGGGTTTAGTAAATAATGAACGTGTCCAGAATGTTTCAGGTAATGCATCAAAACCCAATGAAGTAAAGAAAGTTTCTGCACCTTTTACCATTTTTATTTCGTCATAATTATTTGCAGCTAATTGCTCAGTTACATCGTAACCAGGATCAGCATTTTCAGGAGCAACTAATTCATAGATATTTCCCCAAGATTGGGCCCACATATTTCCTAGTAAATGCGCAGGTATAGGTTGGTCTTGCGGTACTTTATCTATCCCGTAAGTTTCACCTAGTTCACTACGAACATAACAATGTAAGTCGTCGTATAAAGGTTTAACCTGATCCCATAACCGGTCTAATTCTTTGGCAAAGTCGTCAGCAGGCATATCGTAGTTGGAACGCCACATTGTACCTAAGTCTTTATATCCTAGACCTTGAGCTCCTTCATTACCTAATTCAGATTGACGTACAAATAAGGGTTTCATGTCAGGGCTAATGGTACGCCAGCCTTGCCACATTTCTAATAATTCGTCGTAATCACGTGAAGTCGCCATTGTAGAGGTCATTTGGCCTAAGCTTAACGTTTTACCTGCTTTCGTTGTGTAGGTGCCTTTGCCGTACATGCCACCGAGTTCTGAACCAATTTTTGCAAGCTCTGCAGATTTTTCAGAATCTTGTGGTGCAGGCATAACTAAACTTTGTTTTAACGTATTTAATTTTCTCCGCTGAGTTGTTGTCACTTCAGCATCATCAAACTTAGCCGCAGCCATAGCAAAACGAACGCCAGCTTCAGTTAATTTCTGGTTGGCTGCTGCAGATAATGCCGCAGTATCTTCAGTGATGAAATTTGAATAAATCCATTCAGCACGATTTCCTTCAATACCTAATGTTATTAATTCTTTTTCGGTAGCAATAAGAAACTTGTCTGCATCTTTTGCTGTTAATGCTTGGGTGGTCTCAGCGGCAGCTTTAGACTCATTATTAGCTTGGCTATCACCATTGCAAGCACTTAGACTTGCAGCAACCAGAATAGCTGCAGTGGTTAATTTAAATGTCGATTTCATAAGTATCCGTTATTGTTTTTATTAGCGCTAAAAATGCGCCGGAGTTATAGCAATATAAGGTCTTGTACATACTAGGATGAGATGAGCGGCTTGGCAACAGTATTAACTTTTTTGACACTAGAATCAGTGATTTGCTTTGTGGGTATAATTGTTCAGCTATAGTTCACTGAACAATTATATAAATAAACAAAGGTTATCGAGTTTATGTCTTAGCGACACGAACTTTATGCTTTTAGGCACATTACCACTTACTAATTTATAAATTATATATCAACAGTGATATTTATAATTGCTATCAGTAAAAATGCCTATGTTTGGAATACATTTAAACTTGTGTGTAAATCTATCAAACTGGTGGCGATTTGTTGATTAGCTCGCTCGGTTTCTTTTGCCCCTTCGCTGGTGGTTTCTGCCACCTCTTTAATGCGTATTAAGTTGTTATTAATTTCTCTTGCCACATGAGATTGCTGTTCAGCAGCTGATGCTATTTGTGCGTTTAAGTCAGAAATTTCACCAACGGCTTCAGACGCTTTCTCAAACGTTTTCGCTGTCGCTGTCGCCTTTATTAAACACCTTTGAGCACTATCAGATCCTTTATCCATACTCCTAACCGCATTATTCGCTTCGTTTTGTAAACGTGTAACAAGCTCTTGAATATCGACGGTAGATTTTTGTGTACGTTGTGCTAGCGATCTAACTTCATCAGCGACTACTGCAAAGCCTCGACCTGTTTCGCCAGCACGAGCTGCTTCTATTGCAGCATTTAATGCTAATAAGTTAGTCTGTTCGGCAATGCCTTGAATTGTATCAAGTACACTGCCAATTTTATTTGTTTCAGTGACTAATGTTTGAATTACTGTTGATGCTTCTTCTACTTCACTGGTAAGTTGAGTCATTATGGATTGTGTTTCTAACGATTCAGCTCGCCCTTCAACTACATTACTTGAAACAATATCTGTTACCTGTGAAGCGCTATTTGCATTGCGTGCTACTTCTTGAATGGTTTCGCTCATTTCATTCATAGCAGTAGCGACTAACTCTGTTTCTTGTCGTTGTTGTTCTACATTTCTCAATGTTATTTGCATTACACTAAGTGCAACTTCAGCTGATTCACCAAGCGAGTCGGCTTGGGTACTTGTACCAGAAATTAGATCTCGCAGTTTAATCATAAATGTATTGAATGCTCTTGCTAAATCTCCTGTTTCATCCTTTGAATCAGTGTTTAATCTAACGGTTAGATCTCCGTCTCCAGAAGCTATTTCATTAAGACGATCACCTAGGTTTATAACGGGTTGGCTAATGCCGCGTGCGATAAAATAAGGTACAGATATACCAAACGACACGGCAATAATAAAGACTATCCAAATCCATTTTATAGCTTGTTGTTCATCATGCTCAGCTTTGAGCGCACTGTCTAAGGTAAATTGCTCTATGTCATTAAGTAAATTAACAAGTTCATGTTCGATCTTATCTTCTTTTTCTTCTAAATCACGGCTTATTTCTATTATTGATTCAAAGTCATGAGAGGCTGTAGCTGATGATATTTTATTGATTAATAACGTAATTTCTGCGTATTCTGCATCAATATTCTGGAGGTTCCTTAATACCCCTGTTAATTTATTTTTTGCTTCCTCACTGTGTAATTTATTTAATGAGCTTTGTGCAAATGCGATTGTTGATTTTAGTTTTTTCGTTATCTCGGTTGATGAACTGTCAACATCTTTGGCTAATTGTAGAGCTTCTTTATCAGCATTAATGTTACCTAATTTTGAGAGTGCAGCTTTGAATAACATTCGTTCAATTAATATTGCTTGATGTAATTGCTTCTCCGTTATTTTAGTAATTTCATTGGTTAAGGGAATGTCTATTTCAGCAATATCCATCAATTCCATACCAATTTTTGACATTTGAGATATTGATACAAACCCCATTACGAGCATAAGAATTAATTGAGGTAGCGCTAATGCGTAAACCTTTTGTGATATTTTTAGTTTATCGAGCAAAGTATGTCTCCAAATTACTGATGTTTTGATTTAAAATGGTTTAGCATGTTTAATACAAACCCTGGATTTGTTAATACATAATCGTGGTTTTTATCCTGTTGTAAAAAGTCAGAAAACCCCATTATTGTAGACGTGTCCATGTCGAGTATGTTTTGATATCCCATTTTCCAATCTGGAAAACCTCGTTCTTCAATATCTTTACGCCATAATACGTTTACACGTGAATGCCTTTTGTCGTTTTTAATTGTTTTAAATAGTGCTTCAATTACACTTTCTTCACCCTCAAGTACTTGTATAAATGTTCCTTGTCCGTCATAAAGCAACAAGCCAGTTAACCCTGTTTTAGTGTTATTAGTGCGTGCCTTTGCCAATAACTCCTTTAACTCTTTTTCAGTAAATCGGCTTGATGCTTTACTGACGTATATCATTTCAATCATGTCATTGCCTTGCTTACATTTGTGGCTGCTAGAAAAACATTAGGAAAAGTTTTTGTGCTATGTGTTGCAAATGTTGCTGATTTAAAAGGTAATTTTGTTGAAGAAATACAGATTTGGAAGGATTTTTTCATGTGTTTACCACAAATTTAATGGGCTACAAGATGATGATTCAATAATCACTAGAATTTCATCGGTATTAATATAACCAAGTATTGTTCAAAACGATTAAATTGCAATGTAAACAGTGAAACTTCACTATTAAATTGGTAATGAATAATTATTAAACACGAACTGAATGAACAATGAACTTATTTATTAAATATAGAGGCGTAAATCTGGGGTAAACAAAGCCCATTAATATTACAAATCTTCGTCTAGAAATGAATTTATAGGGACATAACAATGAAATACTTTTCAAATGTGTACTTTTTAAAAGCTTAAATAATAGGTGTATTGGGTGTTTTTTTACGTTTCTTTTACTCAATGAATTGTAATTCGTTGAATGACTATTCTTATCATATTGAAATTAAAGCATAAAAATTGATTTTTTATTCATTGTTGCGTTATTTCAAACGCTTGTTTAAACTGTCATTAATTGATGGTGAATATTTTCATTTACGGTGTAGTTAAAAGGTATCGTTGGCACATGAGTACAAAAAACAAAATTTTAGACGCAGCAGAAAATTTATTCGCGATACAAGGTTTTAATGGTACATCGTTAAGAGAAATCACCAGTCGAGCTGAAGTTAATTTAGCGGCGGTTAATTATCATTTTGGTTCTAAAAAAGAATTAATAAAATCTGTAATGTCTCGCTATATGAATGAGCTTTCGCCTCGTTTAGAATCGTCACTTGTTAATATATGTGAGCAAGAGAATCTGACATTACTTGAAGTGTTTTCGGCTTTTATAGAACCTTTATTATCATTAAATGAATTTAAAGAAAATGGTACCAGCAACTTTTTACAACTGCTTGGGCGAGGTTACTCTGATAGCCAAGGTTTTTTACGTTGGTTTTTAACCACACAATACCCCGGTGTTATTAATAACTTTGTGAAAGCTGTACAAAAAGCTTATCCAGAACTAACTGCAGAAGAAATGTTTTGGCGTTTGCATTTTACGATGGGAACCGTAGTATTTACAATGTCGTCGAGTGATGCGTTGATTGATATTGCAAAAAGTGATTTTGATAAAACGATGGATATTGCTGGTGTTATCAAAAAAGTCATCCCTTATGTTGCTGCAGGTGTTGCCGCACCTTTACTCTAATTACATTATCTATTCGTTTTTAATTTGATATATCAAAATCAGCCTTTGTTATTTAGGCTGATTTAGGTAAAGTAGCACCATCAAAAACTTATCATATTAAAGCGTGTTTATGGGTCCAATAATGCTAGATGTGCTTGGCACATCTTTAACGGCAGAAGACAAAGAGCTTCTGCAACATCCTCTTGTCGGCGGGTTAATTTTATTTACGCGCAATTATGAATCCCCTGAGCAGATTGCTCAATTAACCGCAGATATTCGCCTCGCAGCAAACAAGCCACTCATTATTGCTGTCGATCATGAAGGTGGTCGTGTTCAACGTTTTCGTGATGGATTCTCTTTGATCCCTGCTATGGGCAAAATCTGGAACTTTGCTGACCAAAATGTCAGTAAAGCCCAAGAGTTAGCAAAGCAAAGTGCAATACTTATGGCATTAGAAGTTCAAGCGGTGGGCATTGATATTAGTTTTGCCCCCATTCTTGATATAGATGATATAAGTGCGGTTATTGGTGATAGAGCTTTTCATAAAAGCCCTGAAATTGTTTGCCAACTTGCTAGTGCTTTTGTTGACGGGTTGCATCACGTTGGCATGAAGGCTACAGGTAAACATTTTCCGGGGCATGGCAGCGTACAAGCTGATTCACATATTGATTTACCCATTGACCTTCGTTCGCGAGATGAAATATTTTCCTTAGATTTATTGCCTTTTAAAACGTTAATTAATAATAATAAAGTAGATGCATTAATGCCAGCTCATGTCATTTTCCCCGACATTGACAGTGAAGCTGTAGGTTTCTCTTCTTATTGGTTAAAAGATGTTTTACGAGATAAGCTAGGATTTAATGGGGTTATCTTTAGTGATGACTTATCAATGGAAGGTGCCGCATGTGTTGGTGGTTATGTTGAGCGTGCAGAAGCGGCGCAGCAAGCAGGTTGCGATATGCTTTTATTGTGTAATAACCGTGATGGATGCATTGATGTTATTGATAATGCTAATATTACTATTGAAGAAAAAAGTAATCAGCGCTTGTTACCGCTATTAAAAAGTTCAACAAGTGGCTTGAATGAATTAAAAGAAAACCCAAATTGGCAGCATGCTCGTAAAGTATTAGCTGAGTATATATAAATAATTCTAATTTATTAAAATAATAAAAAAACAGAGACATATATGAAGTTAACTAAACAAAGTTTTATTGTGCTGGCGCCAGTGTTAGCGTTTGCATTTTACTTTTTGCTGTTATGGATGGGCTTAGACGAAAAACCAGCTACCGCAGCTGCAATTACATTACTTACCGTTATTTGGTGGGTTAGCGAAGCGATTCCTATTCCTGCAACATCTTTAGTTCCTTTTGCATTATTACCCATGTTTGGTGTGGTTGACCATAAAACCGTAGCTTCTTCGCTAGGTAGCCACGTTATTTTATTGCTAATGGGCGCATTTATGTTGTCAAAAGCAATTGAAAAAAGTGGCGCTCATCAAAGACTTGCTGTTTATATGGTCAGATTGGTCGGTGTTTCAAGTGGTAGACGTTTAGTGTTTGGCTTTATGTTAGCGACAGGCTTGCTCAGTATGTGGATTTCGAATACCGCTACAACCTTGATCATGCTTCCCATTGCATTAGCCATTCTGGCCCATGTTGACAACAAAGAACTTAAAGTTGCGCTTATTTTGGGCATTGCTTATGCCGCATCGGTTGGCGGAATTGGTACGCCTATAGGAACTCCTCCTAATGTGATTTTTATGGGAATATATGAAGAACATACAGGCCGTGAATTTAGCTTTTTATCTTGGATGAAAATAGGTGTGCCTATTGTTTTAATTGCACTACCAATAATGGCTTGGTGGTTAACAAGAAATGTGAAACTCGAACAAGAGATAAAACTACCAGAGCAGGGTGAATGGAGAATTGAAGAAACAAGAACACTTTGGGTGTTTGGTTTAACTGCATTGGCATGGATCACGCGTAAAGAACCTTTTGGTGGTTGGAGTGATTTCTTAGATATTCCTATTGCTGGCGATAGCACGGTTGCTTTATTTGCTGTTGTATTAATGTTCTTGATACCAAATGGTAAAGGCTCTCGTTTGCTTGATTGGGACACTGCAAAAACAATTCCGTGGGGAATGTTATTACTTTTTGCTGGTGGTATTGCGATAGCAAAAGGTTTTGTTGCCTCAGGTTTAAGTCAAATACTAGGCGAGTGGATGTCTTCATTAGCCAATCTACCTGTAATATTTATGATACTAACGATTTGTTTAGTGGTTACTTATCTAACTGAAATTACCAGTAATACTGCAACAGCAACCTTACTTATGCCTATTTTAGCGGTAGCTGCTATATCTGCAGGTTATGACCCTATGGTGTTAATGATACCCGCTGCTATGTGTGCTAGTTGTGCGTTTATGTTACCTGTTGCAACCGCGCCAAATGCGATAGCTTATGGCACAGGGGAGCTTGAAATTAAAGATATGGTGAAGGAAGGGGCGATATTGAGTTTAATATTGTCTTGTTTGATCGCGGTTGCGTGTTATCTATTTTTATTCTAAGCCCATCTTAAAACGTTAATATAAAAAAGGATCTGAAATTCAGATCCTTTTATTTTTGCCTGATTTTCGGCATATTCTATTGATATTATTTCTTATGCTGTTGTTAACATTAAACCCAACATACCAATAGTAAAGCCTAATACAGCCCCCATTGGTGGAGCCCAATGTTTTTCTAATTTTACTTGTGGCGCTAAATCTTGAAAGATTGAATAGAGAATGCCACCAGAGGCAAAAAGCATAACTGCGCCAATAATTTCAGGTGATTCAGATAACCATAAATAGCCCGTAACAGCAGCTATAGGACCTAACAATGCCATTAAAATAAACGTAATTATAATTTTTTTAGGTTTGTAAGCTGAAGATGCATTTAATTCACGATAAGCACTAAAGCCCTCAGGTAAATTTTGTAATGCGATTAAACCTGCAAGCAGGTATGCATTGCTACTACCTGTTGCGAAAGCGGCTCCAAGTGCTATTGACTCCGGAATAAAGTCGGATAGCATTGCAGCAAGTTGACTGGCGGGTGTATCTATCTTTTTTAGATAAATATCAAGCATCATGAAGCTAAGTCCGCCGACGATAAACCAAATACAAGCAGGTAATATACTGAGGCTTTCTATGCCTTCTGGAACAAGTACTAAAGCAACGGCTGACAATAAAGCACCGCCTCCGAAAGCCATAACACTATGTCTGAATTCCTGTTGAAGCCATTCGCTACCTATTTTTTCGAAACAGGCAATTGCTGCGCCTAAGGGCATAGCCAAACCAGCGAGAAAAGTCGTTGCAATAACCGTAAGTAGTAATGACATCAATTCATCCTTTAAGGCTGAGAATCGCCCATTAATAAATAAAAATTACATAAATGAGCCCTGTTAGTCTTATAAGTTATTTTAAGAACTTATTGCTCGACCATCCATTTATATAATCAATCTTCGTTGCCTATAGGCTTCTTTTATCAATCAGTCGAGCAAGTAAAATAACAGCGAAAGCTGCACTAAAAGCACTATAAACAGCTATCATCATTTGTGGCATTGTATACCCCAAAAATTGCCAATTAATATCTCCACAATCGCCTGTTGCTTCGAATAATGAAGGTAGCCATTCATGCAGTGGTGCCCAACTAGGAAAGTTAGGTACGAATTCACAGCTGTATAAGAATGACAAAGTTGCTGACTGAATTTCGACATGTTCTAAAGCAATTAACAAACCCCATATTGCGCTTAGTCCCCACAACGAATAGGCGAGCATACGAACTATTACGTTTTTATTACCAAGGCTGCCTAGAACTCCCGCGAAGAATATTCCCCATATTGCTGTTCTTTGATATATGCACATAATACAAGGTGCTAACCCCATCACATATTGAAAATACAGTGCAGATAGCTCAAGACATAAAGCGGTAAAAGCAAGTAACTGCCAAGCGCGTGTGTTTTCTGATAAATTACTTAAAAACTTCAAAAGTTGTCCTCATATGATGTTGTTATAAAATTTTTCTATTGGCATATAAAAAGCGCCACAAGGGCGCTTTTATATATTCTCATTTTCAAGACGTTAACACTAGTGCCCTGAAGGTGCTGATGCGCCGTCTTTAGTATTATGGTGCTTAATCAAACCAGATTCATAGTATTCTTGTGTTGTTTCTTCTAAATGACCTGAAGAAATAGCAAGTAAACCTACAATGGTTAGCACAATGGTATATGGCAATGCCATGATAACCATACGTCCATATGATAAACGAACTAAAGGAGCTAATGCCGAAGTTAATAGGAATAAGAAGGCTGCTTGACCATTTGGTGTTGCAACGCTTGGTAAGTTAGTACCGGTATTAATTGCTACAGCAAGAAGGTCAAACTGATCACGAGTAATAGTTCCAGCGGTTAATGCTTTTTGTATTTCGGTAATGTATACAGTACCAACAAATACGTTATCACTTACCATTGAAAGTAAGCCATTAGCTAAATAAAACATCACTAATTGCATATTACCTTCGTAGGTTAATACCCAGGTAATTACAGGCGTAAATAATTGTTGATCGATAATTACAGCAACAACAGCGAAAAATACGGCTAGTAAAGCAGTAAATGGTAAGGCTTCTTCGAAGGCATGACCAATCTGATGCTCTTCTGTAACGCCAGTAAAACAGGTTGCGAGAATAATAACACTTAAACCAATTAATCCAACAGGTGCTAAATGAAGCGCTAAACCTACAATTAACCAAACAGCGATAACACCTTGCATGATTAATTTTACGTTATCTCGTTTAGAGCGTTTCTTACTTTCTTCAAGGTCAAAGTCGTTTAATACTTTATGAACATTTTCCGGTAAGGCAACGCCGTAGCTAAACCATTTCAATTTTTCTAACGCAAGACAAGTCAGCATACCTGCAAAAAAGACAGGGATAGTTACAGGAGACATACGAATGGCAAATTCAACAAATTCCCAACCGGCTTGTTGTCCAATAATTAAGTTTTGTGGCTCACCAACAATAGTACAAACGCCACCTAAAGCAGTACCTACACCAGCATGCATCAGTAAGTTACGTAAATAACCACGAAATTGCTCTAAATCATCTCGTGAATAATCGACTAAATCATTGTCATGCGTATGATCGTGATTATGATGTGCATCTTTACCTGAAGCAACCTTGTGATAAACTGAGTAAAAACCGATTGCTACACTTATAATTACAGCAATTACCGTTAACGCATCTAAGAAAGCAGAAAGAAATGCGCCAGAGAAACAAAAAAGTACTGATACCAGCATTTTAGAGCGTATTTTAGTCACTATTTTGGTGAATAAGAAAAGTAGCAAGTCTTTCATAAAGTATATACCTGCCACCATAAATATTAGCAGTAGTAACACTTCAAAATTTACAATCATTTCATGCATTATTTGACCTGGCGTGGTCATACCTATCACGACGGCTTCAATAGCAAGTAAACCACCCGGCTGAAGAGGGTAACATTTTAACGCCATCGCTAAGGTGAAAATAAATTCTATAACGAGTGCCCAACCAGCGGTATAAGGATCTACGTAGAAAAAGAGGATGGGGTTAATCACTAAGAACGAGATTATTGCAAGTTTGTACCATTCTGGCGAATTACCAAGAAAGTTTTTATAAAACGCACTCATGAAAGATTGCTGCATAATTGACCTATTTATTTAAGAATATGACGAATTGTGTCTCGCCTCGAATGAATCTTGTTTTTATTATAGTTTTGTAATGAATATTAGTTTAAGCGCAATTGTAGGGCTTGTAAATAATCTACCTTTATATATAAGTAGCTAATTTCAATTAAATTCAGAATAAGAGGTGTTTATATATATCAAAGCTTTAGCTAAAGTAACTTTTGCAGATACTCTTCCTCACTTATATACTTATTTTATTTTGATAGCATTATAGTGATGTTTATTTTTTCCTATCATATTTCATGAGTTGTTATATAAAATCAGACGGAGATTTTCAATGTAATAGGCGTGGATATTAATCGCTTTGTGTTAGTTTAATATCTTACGATATTTTTTATGTCTTTAGTCAAATATAGGAGATTGTTAAATTGAACCAATTAACAGATAAATCTATCGGGTGTCCTTATTGTGGTGAGACGATTAACGTTTTAATTGATTCATCTGATATGGAGCAACAGTATATTGAAGATTGCCAAGTATGCTGTAAACCTATCAATTTTTTGATTTCTGAAAGTATCAATGGCGATATTACCGTAAATGTTTATAGCGAAGATGAAGCTTTCTGATGGGTATATAATATCATCTTATATGAATCAGTTTTTCATAAACAGGAACACCAAGGTGTTATTTATCATTGATTTTATTCATAGTTTTTCTTACCTGCATTATGAGTAAATGTTATATTAATGTCATTGAAACAACTTTACTTCTTATTGAAGCTTTATAAAATATTGAGAATTAGGTGACAAAGTCAAACACTGAGGCTGAAATAAGCTTCAGATTTAATCGTTTAGATAAAATGCAAGCTTTTACACTGGAACGAGAAATCGTCGGTTCAAAACGTAAAGATCATATTGAAGACCATTACCATGTTGTGTGTGTACCTTTAACAGATATGAGTTTTGATGATATAAATGATTATTATGTTCGACAAAGAGTTGATATTGAAGACTGCGACATTTTGGTCTCTGGCGCTTCTGATTCTGGTACCAATGTTTATGACATTCCCGGAATCGTTAATCGCATGCTTAAATACATTGATTGCAAGTTAACTTTTTCTTTTACCGTTGTTGACTAATCAATTAGATAACACTTTTTTCACGTTTAACTCTTCAATTATAAATCTAAGTCTCATCGTGGGGCTAAGGCACTTAGGATATATCAATGGATTTTGTAAATTGTACGTATGAATCTCATTCAATAGAAATACTTGAGATACTAAATGAAGTGATTTTAAACTCGACAGCGCTTTATGATTACGAACCTCGTACGATGGAAAGTATGACTATGTGGTTTTCAAATAAAGAAAAAGGCAATTTTCCAATAATTGGTATTGTAGATTCAAATGGTCAGTTAATGGGGTTTGCTTCCTATGATATTTTTAGGGCATGGCCAGCGTATAAATATTCTGTAGAGCACTGTGTTTATATTCATTCCAACCATCGAGGTAAAGGCATTGGAAAAAAATTATTGAAAGAACTAATAGGTATGGCAAAACAGCAACAATATCATACAATGATTGCAGGACTAGATGTTTCAAATATTGGTAGTAAAGTACTTCATGAAAAACTCGGTTTTGTGCACACAGGCACAATTAATGAGGTGGCTTTTAAATTTGGTCGTTGGCTTGATTTAGGCTTTTATCAATTAATATTAAATACACCACTTAACCCAAAAGATGGATAGTCATTAAATAAACGGCAATCTATGAAGCTTATTTACGCTTACACCATTTTTATAATTTTTAATCAGTTGACGCTTATAGCTTAAGCAAATTACACTATATTTATAATTTATCTTAGTTATTCATTATATTATGGTCAAAGTTTTAATTGTTGAAGACGAAAGAGAGATAGCTGCACATGTAGCTAAGTATATCGTTCGAGAAGGGTTTCAATCGATAGTGCTAAATTCGGGTGAATTTGTCATCGAAACAGTGAAAAAAGAGTTACCCGATATTATTGTATTAGATGTTATGTTGCCAATTAAAGATGGTATAACTTGTTGTAATGAAATACGAAAATTCTCTGATATACCAATCATTATGCTTACCGCTAGAAAAACAGAAAATGATCGTATTATTGGTTTGAAAGCAGGTGTTGATGATTACGTCTGTAAACCTTTTAGTGCCAAAGAACTTATGCTGAGAATTCAAGCCGTTTTGAAACGTGCTGGTATCTTTAACGAAAATAAAGTAGAAGGGCTGCAATTAGATAAAAATGGTTATTTCTTAAGATATAATGATCAACAAATTAAACTGACTCACCTAGAGTTCGCACTCTTAAACTTTCTCAGTCAGAAGCCAGGTCGTATCTATTCAAGAGAACAAATTTTAGAATTTGTATATAACAATGATCGAGACATTTCGGATCGAGCCATAGATAGCCATATCAAAAACATTCGTAAAAAAATTCGTAAAAAAATTCGCGCTATTAACATAGACCAAAACATAATAGAAACTACCTATGGAGCTGGCTTTCGTTTCGTACCGATCGAGTGAGTGTGTGAATTATGGAAAATTCTATAGTCATTTTTAAGTCACCTAAACTAGAACCCTTAACATAAATTTTATCCTTATGCGCTTCTATTAGACTCTTATATCGCTAGACCTAATCCACCGTTTCTTTATTTCTGAACGTTCTACCCTAAATAAACGTTCAAAGGTATTACTTAAATCCTCTTCTGCGACGTTAGGAGCGCTATCGCTAATAATGATGAAAAGCGTTTTATTTTATTACTGTCAATTCCATTTATAAATCATCAGGTAAGCTGTTTTTATAAGTAAAAGTGAGTTGATTTTGTTCTGAAAACTGTTCAAATTCTTGATACCATTGCTTTAAAATAAGACTTTCTTCAATTTCCCCACAAAGTATCCTAACTCTTTCTATATAGTGCTATTAATCATGAATTGTGATCTATCTGTAATAATCGTAGGTTCGCACTTAAAAGAAGCCGACACCCGTTAGCATTGAAAGTCACATCACAAGTATTTAAGAGGATCAAACATTAGTACATATTGTTTTGGAACCGACATTGACGCTGATGAGATTAGTTATTATTGGCTGAAGGAATAAGATTAGCATATTGGTTAACTTCAAAATAGCCGATTAGGGCGTGTTATTTCGAAGTGTTTGGTTTGAAAATCAAGCATTTTTTTTCATTAATAAGGTATATATATGGATAATAGAGCATTATTATCAATAAAAAGTCATCCTGATTATGGCACAACGATTGATGAAGTTATTGATAAAGAAGTCGATGAAAATATTATGAATGAAACAGAACGACGAAATAAGCGGGCAAAGGCTTTGTGTGTGATATTAAATTTAAGTGATAGTTATTCGTAACAGTTTACTAGGAAATATATTGCTGGGCATTATATGTTCTAAAAAATAGTTGGTAACTATCGCTTATAAATTTTATTAAAGCTTTAATTTTTAGCATTTAAATATAGAAAATATAATGACGAGTAACTTCTTATTAATACAGTTAACTAATTTTATGGCATTTTAATAAAGGTATTATAATAAATACGTTAAAAAGATAGAGATTTAAATGTTCTCTTGTAATTATATTTATAATCACAGGTTCCCTTAAAATTTCAACTGGACTGTCCTTGGTAAAATCCTAGCCTGTTTTTATACACTTGTGTCAAATACACGTTCTGGTACAATCAGTTGATAGATGAATTTTAGACTTAACGTGGAACATTATGGTTATTAAAGCACATAGCCCAGCAGGGTTTGCAGAGCAATATATTGTTGAGTCAATTTGGAACGGTGGTTTTCCTCCTGGTTCAATATTGCCGGCTGAACGAGAGTTATCTGAACTTATTGGCGTTACACGTACAACGTTACGAGAAGTATTACAGCGATTAGCTCGTGACGGATGGTTGACTATTCGACATGGTAAACCCACAAAAGTTAATAACTTTTGGGAAACTTCAAGTTTAAATATCCTTGAAACATTAGCGCAACTCGATCAAGAAGGGATTCCTGATTTAGTGGATAACTTAATGTCTGCTCGTACAAATATAAGTGCAATTTATGTTCGTGCAGCGATTAAAAATAATCCAGATAAAGCGATAGAATTAATCAAAGCTTATGAAGAAATCGAAGACAACGGTGAAGCCTTTGCTGAGTTTGATTATAGATTGAATAAAGAATTAGTGGTTGCTTCAGGCAATTCTATTTACTTATTAATTCTTAATGGTTTTAAAGGGCTTTATTCACGCCTTGGAACCTTATACTTTTCTCATCCGAAAGGGCGCGAAATTTCACGTGATTATTATAAAAAATTAATTGAACTCGCCAGCGAAAATAAATTTGATGAATCTGTTTTTGCTGTTCGTAAATATGGTCTTGAATCAGGTAAACTTTGGTTAGAACTTAAAGACGATGTTTTAAAAGAACTCGTAGAATAAAACGTTATTGATTAGCGTATACTTCTCTCAATATAAGGCAAGATTAACTTGCCTTTTTTGACTCTAAACCACGGTCTATTTCTGGACATCTCGCTATAACTTCTTCTTCGCCTTGCTCATTATCTTGCACCAATATTACATCAAATTGCCATAACGAATATAAATGTTTGATTACTTCGTTTTTTGAGTCTGCCAGAGGTACATTTTGATGAGGCGTATATTTTAAGGTTAATGATCTATCACCATCAACTTCCGCATTAATGACTTGAATGTTGACTTCTAAATTACTTAAATTGTATTGTTCAGATAACGCTGTTCTCACTTTTTTGTAGCCGCTTTCATTGTGGATAGCTGCAACCTCAATGAAACCCTGTTGGTCATCGTCGTGTAAATAGAATAATTTGAAATCACGCATTAATTTAGGTGATAAGTATTGGCTTATGAAGCTTTCATCTTTAAAGTTTTCCATCGCAAAATGTAAAGTATCTAGCCAATTGCTACCCGCTATTTCTGGGAACCATAATTTATCTTCTTCAGTGGGATGTTCGCATATTCTTCTAATATCTATGAACATATTAAAACCCAAAGCATATGGGTTGATACCAGAATAGTGTGGACTGTTGTAATCAGGCTGAGCAACAACATTAGTATGGTTATGCAAAAACTCCATCATGAAGTTATCTGTGACTAAGCCTTCATCATAAAGATGATTTAAAATAGTATAGTGCCAAAAACATGCCCAGCCTTCGTTCATTACTTGGGTTTGTTTTTGTGGATAGAAATATTGTGAAACTTTACGGACAATTCGAACAATTTCTCGTTGCCAAGGTTTTAATAAAGGAGCATTTTTTTCAATAAAATATAAGATGTTCTCTTGTGGCTCATTGGGAAATGTCGGTTTTTTATGTTCAATATCATCATTATTTTTAGGTAATGTTCGCCACAAGGTATTCACCTGCGATTGTAAATACTCTTCACGGTTTTTTTGACGTTTTAACTCTTCTTCTAATGAAATTTTTTGTGGACGCTTATAACGATCAACCCCGTGATTCATTAATGCATGACAAGCATCTAAGCATGATTCAACTTCACTAATACCAAACTTTTGCTCACACTCACTGATGTAGTTTTTAGCAAATAATAGGTAATCGATAATAGAGGTAGCATCTGTCCAAGATTTGAATAAATAATTACCTTTAAAAAATGAGTTATGACCGTAACATGCATGTGCCATTACAAGTGCTTGCATCGTCATGGAGTTTTCTTCCATTAGATATGAAATACAGGGATCAGAGTTAATGACTATTTCATAGGCCAAGCCCATTTGGCCGCGTTTATAATTTTGCTCTGTTTGTATAAACTTTTTGCCGAATGTCCAATGATTATAACCAATAGGCATACCCACACTGGCATAAGCATCCATCATTTGTTCTGCGGTTATAACTTCAATTTGATTGGTGTAAGTATCTAAACGGTAATGTTTAGCGACTCTCTCAATTTCAGTTTGATATTGTTGAAGCAAATCAAAATTCCAATCACATTGATCGCTTAATGGTTCACGTTTTTTCATCATTAACATCCTTTTCTAGTGATAACTTAGGCTGCTTTTTTACTGTTTTTTTTGAAAAGTTCTCTGAAAACAGGATAAATATCTTCAACGGTTTCTATATGTTGCATTGCAAAGTGTTCGGTCGATAATGCAACTTCTTGATATTGTTGCCAAAGTGTTTGATGAGGTCGTTGTGTTATTTCAATGTAACTAAAGTAACGCGCTTTAGGCAGGATACTTTCCGTTAATAACTTTTTACAGCGAGGGGAATCATCAGCCCAGTTATCACCGTCAGAGGCCTGAGCGGCGTAAATATTCCATTCACTTTCGTTATAACGTTCTTGCATTATCTTAACCATCAATTCCAGTGCACTTGATGCAATGGTTCCGCCAGTTTCTTGTGAATAAAAAAACTCTTGCTCATCGACTTCTTTTGCTTGGGTATGATGCCGAATATAAACAACATCAATCGTTTTATAGGTTCGTGTTAAAAACAAATATAATAAGATATAGAATCGCTTGGCAATATCTTTAGTGGCTTGATCCATCGAGCCTGAGACATCCATTAAGCAGAACATTACCGCCTTTGATGTAGGAACTGGTTGTTTAGCAAAATTTCTAAAGCGTAAATCAAAAGTATCGATGAAAGGGACTTTTGCAATTTTATTTTCTAATAGTGTTATCTGATCTTTTATCCTTTTAATTTCTTGGATATGTTCATGTTTATCATTAACTAAAACAGCATATTCACTCTCAAGAACTTTAAGTTCTTTACGTTTGCTTGATGTCATGGCAATACGTCTCGCAATAGAACCCTGTAAAGATTTTACAATATCTATATTTGAGGCTACACCTTCAGCGCAATAACCTGAACGAACTGTTTTATAATCAATTAATTTATCTAATTGGTTTTTTTCTAAATTAGGTAACTCAAGATCTTCAAAGAGTAAGTTTAAATATTCATCTTTAGAAATCGAAAAAACAAAATCATCATCGCCTTCACCTGTATCACTTGCATCTCCATCACCACCGCCTTGACCTTGCTGTTGTGGAGGACGTTCAATTTGATCGCCTGTTACAAATTGATCATTTCCTGGATGCACACGATCTTTAACACCACCTTTATCTTGGTGAAAAATTGGCTCAGACAAATCTTTTTTGGTGATAGTAATATTTTCACCACGGTCAACGTCAGTAACGCCACGCTTATTAATGGCTTGTTCAACCGATTTTTTTATCTGGCTTTTGTAACGTCGAATAAAACGTTGACGATTAACTGTGCTTTTGTTTTTGCTATTTAAACGCCTATCAATAAAATTGGCCATGGGTTCTCCTTACTTTATAGGCTTTTTATACTAACCATAAAGTAAAACTTAAGAAGATTTACGAACGCGTAAATACCATTCTGATAACAATCTGACTTGTTTTTTTGTATAACCTTTTGTCATCATGCGATCAATAAAGTCGTCATGTTTTTGTTGATCGTCATTCGATGTTTTGGTGTTAAATGAAATAACAGGTAATAAGTCTTCAGTATTCGAAAACATTTTTTTCTCAATAACAGTGCGGAGTTTTTCGTAGCTGGTCCAGTTAGGATTTTTACCATTGTTATTCGCTTTTGCACGTAAAACGAAATTAACAATTTCATTGCGGAAATCTTTAGGGTTGCTAATACCTGCGGGTTTTTCAATTTTTTCTAACTCATTATTTAATGCTTCTCGATCAAATAGTTGACCTGTTTCTGCATCGCGATATTCTTGGTCTTGTATCCAAAAATCGGCATAAGTTACATAACGATCAAAAATGTTTTGCCCGTATTCTGAGTAAGATTCTAAGTAAGCGGTTTGTATTTCTTTCCCAATAAATTCTATATATTGAGCAGATAAATACCCCTTTATGAACTCTAGATACCTTTCTGCAGTATCTTTAGGTAGTTGTTCTCGTTCAATCTGTTGTTCAAGTACGTAAAACAGATGTACTGGATTTGCTGCAACCTCTAAATGATCAAAGTTAAATACTCGTGATAATATTTTAAAAGCAAAACGTGTTGAAAGCCCCGACATACCTTCGTCTACTCCGGCATAATCACGATATTCTTGATACGATTTTGCTTTTGGATCTGTATCTTTTAAACTTTCACCATCGTAAACACGCATTTTTGAATAAACGCTGGAATTTTCTGGATCTTTTAACCGTGATAACACCGAAAATTGCGCTAAGGTTTCCAAGGTGTCAGGTGCACATTGTGCGTTGTTTAATTCACTGTTTTCTAATAGTTTTTGATAAATTTTAACTTCTTCAGAAACCCGCATACAGTAAGGCACTTTAACAATATAAACCCGGTCTAAAAATGCTTCATTATTTTTGTTGTTTCTAAAGGTTTGCCACTCAGATTCATTTGAATGGGCCAGTAAAATACCATTGAATGGCAGGGCAGAAAGGCCTTCTGTTGGATTGTAATTCCCCTCTTGTGTCGCGGTTAAAAGTGGGTGAAGAACCTTAATTGGCGCCTTAAACATTTCAACAAACTCCATCAAGCCTTGGTTGGCTCGACATAATGCACCTGAGTAACTGTAAGCATCAGGGTCGTTTTGGGCGAAATGTTCTAGTTGGCGAATATCAACTTTACCAACTAAAGCTGAAATGTCTTGATTGTTATCATCCCCAGGCTCTGTTTTCGCAATAGCGATTTGATCGAGAATCGATGGATAAACTTTAACAACTTCAAATTTAGCAATGTCACCTTTAAACTCATGCAAACGCTTCGCAGCCCAAGGCGACATAATAGTGCTGAGATAACGCTCAGGAATATTATATTCTTGCTGTAAAATTTTACCGTCAGAACTGGCATCAAATAAGCAAAATGGGTGATCATTTACCGGGCTGCGCTCACCATTGGCACTTAATACGTAAATTGGCTCTTGCTGCATTAACGCTTTGAGCTTTTCAGCCAATGACGATTTACCACCACCAACAGGGCCAAGTAAATATAAAATTTGTTTTTGTTCCTCTAACCCTTGTGAGGCATGGGTTAGGTAAGCAACAATTTGTTCAATGGCTTCTTCCATACCATAGAATTCTTTAAAAGCTGGATAGCGGGCAATAACACGATTAGAGAAAATTCGACTTAGACAAGGCTCGGAAGATGTATCGACCATTTCAGGTTCGCCAATGGCGTTGAGCAAACGTTGTGCGGCACTTGCGTACGCTGTTTGGTCGCTTTGGCATAAGCTTAGAAAGTCTTGAATTGAATAGCACTCTTCTTGTGCTTCATCGTAACGTGATTGGTAATGCTGAAATATACTCATAACCGCCTCCAGAAGATAAATCGTTCAGACCGAGCTGATAATTCGACCGTATGCGTTACTTATCAAACTCTACATAAATAATTAGACCGTGTTTTTTACAATTTCTATTTATAAGCGTAGTTGTAAATTTATAAAGCAGTTAAAAAATAGCAAAATAAATTGTAACGATAGAAAAAAAGATAGGAGGCTATGTTATTGAATAAATGGTTAACTTTGGTGGGGATTAAAAAATTAGTGATAAAAAAACCAGAATAAATTCTGGTTTTTTATTTTTGAAAAATGTTTTAGCGAGCTATTAAGCGAAGTTTGCTGAAGCAAAATCCCAGTTTGCTAATGCCCAGAAACCTGCCATGTAGCTTGGGCGAAGGTTACGGTAATCAATGTAGTA